>JAUIME010000526.1 GCA_030433195.1 bacterium | reverse complement strand
GACGAGGATCGCGTTGAGCGTTTGCTCGCGTTCGTCGTGGCCGCCGCCGAGACCCGCGCCGCGCTTGCGCCCGACCGCGTCGATCTCGTCGAGGAACACGATGCAGGGCGAGTTCTCTTTGGATTGTTTGAAGAGATCGCGCACGCGGCTCGCGCCGACGCCGACGAACATCTCGACGAAGTCGGAGCCGCTGATCGAGAAGAACGGCACGTCGGCTTCGCCCGCGATCGCTTTCGCGAGCAGCGTCTTGCCGGTTCCCGGCGGGCCGACGAGCAGCACGCCGCGCGGGATGCGTCCGCCGATCTTGCGGAACTTCGACGGGTTCTTGAGGAACTCGATGATCTCTTGGACTTCTTCCTTCGCCTCGTCGATTCCCGCGACGTCCTTGAAGGTGACCTTGCTCGTCTCTTTGTTGTGCAGGCGCGCGCGGCTCTTGCCGAACGCGAGCACGCCGCCGCTACCGCCCGGCGCCTTCATCTGGCGCAAGATGAAGAACCAGAACAGGCCGAAGATGAGCAGCCAGGGCGCGAGGCTCGCGATGAGCTTCGGGAACCAGGTGTTGGGCTCGACGTAGGTGAGCTTCTTCGCGGTTTCGGAACCGAACGTGTGCGCTTCGTAGGGCACCTCGCGCTCCGAGCGACGCTCGTATTCGCGCAGCGCCTCGTAGAAACGAGCGAGCGCGTTCGGCGCTTCGGCCTCGGGTGCTTTCGCGGTGTAGAGCCACGTCTCGGCGCCGCGCTCGGGATCGAGCACGTGGAACTCGAGCTCCTTGCGATCGTCGTACTCGATCTCGACGACCTGCTCGACGCGCAGGTCGGGCGCGCGAAGTCCCACGAGGATCTCGCCGGCCTCGGTCGAAACGCGCTCGAGCTTGAATCGCTGCTCGATCCGCTCACGCTGTCCGGCGAGCTCGTCCTCGGGGAAGTGCACTTCGAACTTGCGACCGAGTCCCGTGACTTCGCCGTCGTCCACGAGCAAACCGGTGATGCGTTGTTTGCCGACCATCTCGAGCGACTCGATACGTCCCGCGTAGAGATCCTCCCAGAACTGCTGCGGCGTCTTGCGCGATCCCTGGTTGGGGAGTTGCCGCGCGAACACCCAGATGACGAGCACGATCAGCACGCAAATCGCGACGAAGCTGAACAGGCTCCGATTGCGGCGTGCGAGTTTCGAGTCGCTCGGTTCCTGGGGGTCTTGGCCTTGGCCGTTCTGCTCGGTCATGAGCCCGGGGTCTCCGTCGTCGGGGGTTCCGTTCGGTCGTTTGTGGACTGGCAGTCGTCGTCGTTTCTCATCGTCAGAACGGCTCCTCGAGGAGTTCGTAGACGAGTCGTTCGGCGAGATCGTCGAAGCTCTCTTGGGTGGCGGAGTTGAGATCTTCTCCGCGGCCCGAGATGAACTCCGCGCGATCGGTGAGGCGGACCGAATCTTCCTCGCCGGTCACGCGGTTGCGCGCCGTGAACTCGACCGTGATGATGACGGACGATTCGAGGACGTCGTCGACGCGGTTCTCCGCGAGAACCTGCTCTCGCACGCGTACGATCTTCCCGACCAGGACGATATCGGCTCGTCTCTCATCGACAATCCGCAAATCCGTTCTTGAAAGAATTGCCTCCTTCAAGTCGGAGGTGAGCTGAAACTCGAGGTCGCGGCGAAACGTGGGATTCTCGACCATCGCGACGGCGACGGTCTTCACGTTGCCGCTCACGAGCGATCGCGTCGAATAGCCGCAGCCCGTGGCGACGACGGCAAGCCACACGAACACGGACGCGAGAGTCGTCGGAAGCGCCATCCGGATTCCTGAGCAGCGTTCGGGCGGCGTCATCGAGGCCCTCCCGGCGAGCGGAACGTCGATTCGCCGGCCGACTCGGGGAGGGCGGCGAGCCGCTTCTCGGCGCGAGCCGCGCTGTCGGTTCCGGGGAATCGCTCCATCGTCTCTCGGTAGTACATGGCCGCCGCGGCGTCCTCGTCGTTGCGTTCGTAGAAGCGTCCGGTCTCGTAGATCTTCTCCGCGAGATCGGCTCCGAGGCGCGACAGCTCCTCGCGGGCGTCGTCGGCGTGGATTCCCTCGGGGTGCAGATCGACGTACGCTTGCAGTGCCTCGCGTGCGCTCTCGAGAATCCGCGGATCGTAGGAGGCGCCGCGCACCTGGGCCGCATACGCCAAACCGATGCGATACCGGGCGAGGGCCACCCACTCGTTGCGCGGGAAACGCCGAACGAGCTCTCGATACTCGGCGATCGCCTCGATCCAGCGGTCTCGTCGGAAGTAGTAGTCGGCGAGCACGCGTTGCGCTTCGGCCGTCTTGCGACCGCGCGGGAACGACTGCAGCAGGAACTCGAGCGCGCCGACGCCGCGGGCGCGATGGGTGAACAGCCCGAACCCCGTACGGATCCGCCCCTCGAGATAGAGGAGGCCGATCTCGAAGATGCGCGACTCGGCGGTTTCGAGGTGGTCGGCGATGGGGAATCGTTCGACGTAGTCCCGGTAGGCGTTGAGGGCCTTCCCTCGTGAGCCCGCGTGGTAGTAGGACTCGGCGAGCAAGAAAGCGGCTTCCATCGATTCGGCGCGCGGCGGATCGGCTTGGGCGACGGGGCGCAGAGCCTCGCGCGCCTTCTCGTACTCGGCGGCTTCGTAGGCGCGCCGGCCGCGCTCGAGCGGTGGCTGCGGATCGAGTCCGTTCGGTCCGGAGTAGGGGTTGGTCGACTGGCAGCCCGTCGAGGCGGCAGCGGCGACGAGCAACGTCGTGAACACGACCCGGACGTGACGACGTGCGTGCATGGACCTTCCACCCGTCAGAGGTTCTCGAGGGCCCGTTTTCGCGTCTCGGAGAGTCGCGCGGCGACCGCAACGCCGCGTCCCGAGACCGGCTTCGGGCGATGGCGATATTCTAGCGACGAGTCGACGACGCATCAAGCGGAGCCGACGCGCGACGCGATCGAGTCAACGTATCGCGCCGCCTGGAGTTGCGGTCACGGTCGAACCAGGCGGGGCGCCGAGGTGCGCAGGAGGCGAGGGCGCATCGGGTTCGGGGTCTGCCGAGGCGCTCGATCGGGGCTCGCGCCGCGAGGGCTCCGACGAGCTCGCCGGGGCGATGTGCTCGAAGAATCGCGCCGATTTGATCCGCCGCTCGAACAGATGCTGGTAGTTGTGGACGCACAGGCGTCGCGCTTCGCGCACGATCGCGGGAGCGAGACGCGTGCGTCGAGCCGCGTTCCAACTGCCGCGGGCGAGCGCTTCGAGGACCGCCGTGAGACCGGGGGACACGCGGCGAGCGTACGGATCGGCGCCGCGCGCCTCGCCGTCGACGAGCCCACCGAGTGCGGCGCTGAATCGTGTCCCGCGGCACTGCGATCGCGGCTTTCCGGTGACCACGCAACGATCGAGCACGAGCCCGAACCCGAGCCGCTCGAGAAACCGCATCTCGAACGCGATCATGAGCGCGTCGATCGACGGGCGCGCACACTGGTCGAGCTCGCCGAGGATGTGCGCCGCGAGCGCGTAGAGACCCGGGTCGGCCTCGTCGGCCTGGCCCGCGCGGTCGAGGATCTCGACGGTCAAGAATGCGTTGGCGAGACGCCGCAGGTCGCGGCGGATGATCTTGTAGTCGTCGAGGATCTCGAACTCGGTGAGCGTACAGAGCGCGTCACCCGGCTTGGGGATGTAGACGATGCGGGCTCGCGTGAGGTGATCGAGAAACCCGGGCATGCGCTTGCGCTTCACGCGGCGCGAGCCTTTCGCGAGCAACTGGATGCGGCCGAAGTCGGCGCTGAATACCGACAGCACGTGACTGGATTCGCTGTAGTCGTACTTGCGGAGCACGATGGCTTGCGTCTTGGCGAATCGAGGCACGGGGACTCCGGGGCTGTTTCCTCTCGGCGCGGGTTACTCGGGTTCCCCGAGGACGGTGACCGTCACACGGTTGATGCGCCGTTCGCCGGCATCGGTCACGGTGAAGCGTACGTTGCCGTGGACGAACGACTCGCCCGGGTCGGGGATCTTGCCGAGCGTCGAGAAGACGAAACCCCCGATGGTGTCGTAGTCGGCGTCGTCCTCGAGATCGAGGTGCATCGCGTCGTTGATCTCGTCGATGTGCAACTTCGCATCGACGTCCGCGGATCCGTCTTCGAGCAATCGGAAGGATTCCTCGGCGGGGAGGTCGTACTCGTCTTCGATCTCGCCGACGATCTCCTCGAGGGTGTCCTCGATGGTGATCAAGCCCGACGTGCCGCCGTACTCGTCGAGAAC
>JAUIME010000525.1 GCA_030433195.1 bacterium | reverse complement strand
TGACGGTGCGTTGTGGCGCGAGTCGATCGCGGCGCTCGTCGACGATCGCGGCACCGCCGTGGTCGCGGCCGACGATCTGCTCGGCGCATACCGCGCGCGTGGATTCACGGCGTCGGGAGCGCTGCGGGCGATCGATGCGGTGCTCGCGTACGAACCCGAAGCGGGCGTAGCCGCCGTGCGGCTCGTCGACGATCGGTTGGGTGCCGCCGCTCCGCGCGGCTTGTCGCTCGCGGACGACGAGCGTGAGCTCGAAACGGCGGCGTTCGTCTTCGCGCCCGGCGAGCTCGGCGCGCTACGGATCGGGCGGGGCGCGGTCGAACCGGGTGACGTCCCCGGCCGAGCGACCTTCTCGGGCACCGCGCTCGCAACGAGCGGCATCGTCCTCGATGCGGAAGGGCGCCTGGCGGGCGTACTGCTCCCCGAGTCGGACGGGGCGCCTTCGCATCGCGTCGCCGCGGCGGCGGTTGTCGATCGCGTGCGACGGTCCGCTTCCGCGATGACGATCGAGTCGTTCTACGTCTCCGAATACGAGGGCACGGTGCGCTACCACCTCGACCGTGCCCATGCGTTTCTCGACGCGGGCCGGCCGGTGGCCGCGCTCGGGGAGTTCGCCTCGGCCTTACGGATCGATCTGCGTGCGCTCGAGGGCGAAGAGCTCGCGCTCGGGGCGGCGCTGTTGCGTGCGCTCGACGAGGCGCGTGCCACGAGTCGCGTTGCGGTCGTGCTCGGTCCGATCGAGACGTTGCTGCGCTACGACGGGGCACCGTCGGTCGTCTGGATTCACGCGGGCCGGTTGTACCTCGATCTCGCGCGTTACGAAGATGCCGTGCGTTGGCTCGGCCTCGCGGCGCGCTCGTCGACGGCCGACCTCGACGCCATCCGGCCGTTCTTGTTGCGCGCGTATCGCGAGTGGGTGCGCGAGCTCATCGCGAGCGGTCGATTCGTCACCGCGATCGACGTCCTCGCGCGCGCGCTCGACGAGCTCGGCAACGACGCACAACTGCTGTTCGAGCTCGGCCGCGCGCACATGGGTTTGCAGCAGTACAATCTCGCACGGATCGCGATGGAAGACGCGCTCAGCGTCGATCCCGGCATGGTCGACGTGATCGGCCCGCTGCTCGACGAGATCTACCGGCACCTCGGCGACGACGGCGTACTGACGATCGACATCCCGTCGGACACGCGTCTGATTCCCGTCGACGTCTGGCTCAACCGGCGCACGCACTCGACGCTCTACATCGACTCGGGCGCGTCGTGGACTTTCATCACGCGCGATCTCGCGCTCAGCCTCGGTATCGACCCCGATCGCACGGGTCGTCACGCGCGCTTTTCGACCGCCAACGGGACCGTCGACTTGCCCGTCGTCGTGCTCGACGAGGTCAACTTCCGCGGCTTCACGGTGCGCAACGTCGAGGCCGGCATCGGTAACCTCGGCCCGACGCTCGGAGGCGGTGTGCTCGGCAACAACTTCCTGCGCCATTTCAAGATCACGATCGACCGGCCGCGCGGCAAGATGACGATCTCCGATCCGCGCTGATCGTTCTCAGGCACCGCCCTCGGCGAAGTAACGCAGGAGTTCGGGCTCGCGCCGTGCGAGCAGGCGTTCGCCCCACCGAAGCGAGATCGCGTACGCGCCGGCGAGAATCGCGACCACGAGCGGGATCGCGAGCAGATAGAACTCCGGGCCGAGATCGCGAACGCGCGGGAGCGAGACGAGGAGCGCGAGCGGCGCGAGTGCGAGCAGGATCGCGCCCGTGGCGGCGCTGCGCATCAGCAGACGCGACAAACTCTCCGAGCCCGAGCTTTCGAACCCCATCGCGTTCGCGCCGGTCGAACTCAACCGAACGGGGAACAGGATCGACGTGAGGTTCCCGAGACTGATCGCGAGCGCGAGCAAGGCGGCGTTGAACAGCGCGAAGCGGCCGAAGTGTCCTGCGAGGGTCGCGACCGGCGTCCCGTAGGCGAGGTGGATCGCGCACGAGAAGATCGCGAGGACCGTGACGTTGGCGAGACCGAACAGCGCGAAATAGAACACGTTCTTGCCGATCAGGATGCGACGCCGCGAGAGGGGCGTCGCGAGCAGATGCGTGAACCCGCGGCCTTCGAGCCCGAACATGTTGAACAGAAGCGACGACTCGACGACGACGATCGAGAAACTGAGTCCCGTGAGCAAGAGTTCCGGGAGGTACGCGGGCGGTTCTTCGGAGCCTTCGCCCGCGAGCGAGAGACCGAGGAGCATCGGCAACAGCAAGAACCCGGACTGCACGATGAGCTGCGCTTTCACCATCGGCTCGCGCGCGAGAAGTCGGAACTCCTTGCCGAGGAACGCGAGCGTCTCGCCGGATCGTTCGCGGCGCCGCGATCGGGCGCTGCCGCGAGTCGGTTCGCTCCGCATCCGCACGTCACGCGACGAGGAGGTACGGCGCTTCGGCGCGGTGTTCGATCCGCCCTCACCGCGTAGCGCTCGTCCATGCACGTGATGCCCGAACGCGGCTACGAGAACCGTCACGAGTACGAAGACGACGCCGGCGTCGAACGTCGCGAGCGACAGCGGCTCGCCGATCGCGAGCCACAGCATCGAAACGAGATACGCGGGCGTGAGCGTCGTGAGCATCGGCATGTCGCCGGCGAGAACCACCTCTCCGATCGGACGGTCGCTCGAGGCTTCGGTCGCGAACGCGGAGCGCACCACGAGGTAGAGCGCGACGCAAGCCGCCGAGACGAGGACCGCCGACACGTCGTGGAAGCGTCGCGATCGGAGGATCCGCGAGAGGGCGCCCGAGATCGCTTGCACGAGGAGGGCGCCGTGGAGGGCGAAGGCGACTGCGATCCCCACACGGACGGCCGTCGCGAGCGGGTGGGCGTCGATGGCGAGCGCGATGGCGAACACCGTCGGAAGCAGGAACAGGACGGATCCGCTCGTGAGTGTGCCGAGCACGGCGGCCGACCAGAGTACGAGACGCGGTACGGGGTAGATCGCCAGGCGACGCGGATCGGCGAACGGTCCGCTCGGCATGCCGAGCAGCGGCTGCATCAACCACGCGGTCCACACGAGCAGGAGCGCGCGTGGCACCATCGCGGAGCGGAGTTCGGGTGTCGCCCCTCGGATCGTCGCGAACACTCCGTACGCGAGAAGCAGGGACGCGGGAACGAACACGGCGAGCTTGGCGACCAGCAACGCGACGCCGAACGATCCGCGACCCGCGGTCGGGCGCAACAGCAGGCGAAGCCGAAGTCCGGCGAGTGTTCTCAACCGATCCAAGCGAGGTCTCCACGCTGCGTCGTTCCGCCGACGAGATCGACGAACATCTCTTCGAGCGTCGCGCCGGCCGTGTAGCCGTGCGTGCGGCGGATCGCGTCGACCGAACCGGCCGCGCGCAGGCGCCCGCGGTCGAGGATCGCGACCTCTTCACACAGTCGTTCGACCACTTCGAGGACGTGCGACGAGAAGAAGATCGTCATGCCGCGCTTCGCGGCACCGAGCAGCGCTTCGCGGATCACGCGGCAGCTCACGGCATCGATGCCGTTGAACGGCTCGTCGAGGAACAGGACGCTCGGCCCGTGAATCAGAGCGCAGGCGAGCGTGATCTTCTTCTTCATGCCCATGGAGTAGTCGACGACGAGGCGGTGGCGATCGTCGGCGCCGAACTCGAGGAAATCGAGGAGGTCGTGCGTGCGGCGTTCGCTCTCGGCGCGCGAGAGCCCGAACATGCGCGCCGTGAAATGCAGGAGCTCGCGGCCCGTGAGGCGCTCGTAGGTCTGGATCTCTTCCGGCATGTAGCCGACGGCTCGCTTCACGGCGAGCGGCTCGCGGCCGACGTCGTGCCCGCCGACGAAGGCGCGGCCTTCGGTGGGCGGCAGGAGGCCGCACAGCATTTTGATCGTCGTCGACTTGCCGGCGCCGTTCTGCCCGAGGAATCCGAAGACGGACCCTGAGCGGACCTCCAGATCGATGCCGTCGACGACGCGGCGGTCGCCGTAACTCTTCGAAAGCCCTTCCGCCACGACACGGTGCATGTCGGGAACCCCTCGATGGCTCGGGGTGGGGAAGTGCGGGTGATATTCTCCAACGGTTAAGGGAGAAAGTAACTTACGGGTGATTCCGGGGTCAATGATTTCACTTTCCCGGGAGTGGCCGGCGCGATTCGACCGTTCGCGGCCGGAAGCTACAATGCGCCCGCCATGAACGAATCCGTCGACCTGCTTCTGATCGGTGCCCGAGAGCTCGTGACGCTCGCGGGCGGCTCGAAATCACCCCGG
>JAUIME010000524.1 GCA_030433195.1 bacterium | reverse complement strand
GCCGCTCGAGGCCGCGATCACGTTCGCCGAAGGCACCGAACGAACCGTTCGCGCCGAGATCGTCGGACCGAATCCGAAGGCGGACTTTCGCGACGCGACGATCTGGTTCTCCGACGAGTACTTCGGGCGTTCCGGCCGCGATCCGGTGTGGGAGTACGAGGCCCACCTCGACTACCCGCTCGAGCAACGCATGGACATCGTCAAGGTCGAATGGGAAATGGAGTCGGACACCGTGCGCGGCACGCATGTGAACGACGGCTTCAACGGTCCGCCCGCCGACGAAGGTCTTTCGGGGCGTGCCATGGGGCCGCTCGCCGTTCGTGCCCGCATCCATTACAACGACGGCGGGATCAAGACCGTCGAAGCCCCGTTCGAGCCGCGCGACGACGTCGACGACGGCTACTCGCTCGAGATCGATTCGCACGTCATCGGTCCGACGCCCGAGGGAGGTTCGCGGCACTCGGTGCGACTCGCGATCGACTATCCGCGATCGCAACGCCTCGAGATCGAGACGGTCGAGTACGTCGTCGATCCGCACATGAGCCCGACGCCGCTCGTCGGCTATCGACTCTGGCGAGGTTTCGAGGCGTTCGCGGAGACGCATCGCGACTTCCGTGTGCGCGCGACGATTCGCTTTGCGAACGGTTCGACACGGCAACTCGAGAAGTGGATCGAGCTCGGCGACGACTCGCGCTATCCGACGTCGGAGCGACTCGAGCTTCGCTGCACCGATCGGTACATCGGCCCCTACACGGGAGGATCTCCGTTCCTCGTGCGACAGGAACTCATCGGCGATCGAGCGTCGCTCGAGCGGGTTCGTGCCGTGCGCTTCATCCACGACGTCTCGAATCCGAATCTGCGCGGTGCCCGCATCGAGGATCCGCGGAAGAACTTCTGGTTCGAGGTGGCGCTCTCGAAATCCCCTGTGGACATGAAAGCGATTGTCGAGTTCGACGACGGGTCGACGAAGACGATCGAGAAACGCCACGAACAAAAGGCCACGCGCAGCGACGTCATCGGACTCACAATCGACGCGGAGCCGCGCGGCGAGCTCGAGGTTCTCGAGGATCCCGATCTTCTATATTCGCTCGACGTGGCGATCGCCGCGCCCGAGACGTACCTCGACCGCTACCATTCGGTCGATTGGCTGCATACCGTGCGTACGCGTCGCGAGCGCACCGAGAACCGAACGTCGCGATTCCGCATCCCGAGCGTCACGCGGTTCACGACGTCGTTCGATCGTCCGTTCGAGCTCGCGGCCTACGCGGTCGACATCGAAGGCTACGGCGAGCTGCTGCACGCTGACGTGACTCCCGCGAAGAGCGGCGACCTGCGTCCGCCGATCGCGCTGCGCGTGCGCGAGAAGTTCTGGAACTACGACGCGAACGGTCGTCCGATGTGGCTCGTGCGCGCCGAAGTCGCGCGCGATCTCGGTGAATACCCGGCCGCGATTCGCGAGTTCGAAATCACCTCGATCGGAGCCGACGGGACGCGCTACGCTCCGATGCGCTCGACGTCGAGCGTGAAGGAGATGATCGTTCTCGGCCCGAGCCGATTCGAGGCGACGGTGACCTTCGAGAACGGCCAAACCGTGCAGCTCGAGGGCGAAGCTCCCGGATGGTGCGAGCGGATCGGCGATCGGCTCGACGCGCGTTGCTACCTCATGGGATCGAGCGAAGATCCGATGGCCGCGATCCTCGTCGAGGGTTGGGAGCAAGTGCGGCGTTCGATCCGTTCGGTGAGCTACGACTTCGAAGGCGATGCACGCGACGTGACGCGCACGTACCAGGCCGCGCCGCCGCTCCCGAGCGCCGAGGTCTACGACCGTCGTGGTCGTGCGACCGAAACCGCCAGGATCACGATCCGACTCGAGAGCGGCGAGACGCTCGAGCGCACGGTCGAGATTCCGGGCGAGCGGCCTCCCGTTAGCGGGCGCGCGGAGGTGCGACACTGGAGCGGCGACGAATGGGAGACGACGCTCGTTCCTGTCGGCGATTGGATCGACCTCGTGCCGCGCGACTACTGGCATGGCAGCTTCGAGCACTACTTCACGGATCACGTGCACGCGTGGCCGCCGGGCGTCGAACGTGTTCGAACCGGAACGGGAACCCTTCGCGTGACGCCGCGCGCCGCCGTCGAAGGTCAGCGCGTGGAGGCCGGTAGCGTCGTCGTCGGTCCGCAAGGGGGTGTAGCGCCAAGCGACGATCTTCGTTTGCGGATCGAGCGGCCGCCCGCAGCGATCGCCGCCCATGCGCCGAGCGAATGGACCGTGTCGGTCGACGGCCCCGAGGCGACGATGATCGAGATTGAGCGCGTGCGCTACGTCTACCCGTATCGCGACGAGGAGCGAGCCGTCGAGATCGACGAGCGGCACGGGGAGCTGCGCGAAGGGTTCGAGATGCGGCTCTTCGAGGACGATCGTCCCGCTGTGCGTGCGGTCGTGACCTTCCTCGACGGGCGCCGGCTCGTGCTTCCGTAGCCGAGCTCTTTACGAAGGACTTTCGCCTTCGAGCTGTTCGTCGAGCCGCGTGTAGCTCGCGTCGATGCCTTCGGTCATTCCCGAGGCGAGGGCGGCGTCGCGTGCATCCGTCGTCGGGTACTCGACCGTCGAGGTGACGCGCGTCGTCGTCGGATCGATCTCGGTGAAGACCGTCTCGACGATCTGTTCACCGGCTTGCGGACCGCATCCCTCGAACGTCTCGGTATGCACGAGTCGCTCGTTCTCGACGACTTCGCGATACGTGCCGCGCATCGTCATCGCGGCGCCGTCCGGATCGGACCAACCGTGTTCGTACGTGCCACCCGGTCGAACGTCGTGGCGGCAGACCGTCGTCTCCCATCCGGGCGGGCCGACGAGCCACTGCGCGAGCAGGTTGGCTTCGGTCAGCGCACGATAGACGAGTCGACGTGCGGCGCGGAACTCGCGCGTGATGACGATGCCGCGCTCGCCTTCGGCGCGCACTTCCAAGTTGCCGGTCTTCGACATGGCGGTCTCCTTCGGGTCAGGTCGGCGCGTCGCCGATTCGCTGGGGGGTGGCGGTCGTCAGTTCTCTTCGGCTTGCATCGTGTCGAGCAGATCGTCGAGGCGGCGGAAGTTGCGCTCCCACAGCTCGCGGTACGACTCGATCCACTCCGAAGCCTCGCGGAGCGGTTCCGCGCGAATCGTGCAGGGGCGCCACTGCGCCTCCCGGCCACGCTCGATGAGCCCGGCGCGCTCGAGGACCTTCAGGTGCTTCGAGATCGCCGGCAAGCTCAGATCGAAGGGCTCGGCGATCTCGGTCACCGTGGCGCGTCCGCGCTTGAGGCGCAGGAGGATGGCGCGGCGGGTCGGGTCGGCCAAGGCGGACAGCGTGCGACTGAGGACGTCGGTGCTCATTGTTTTTCCATGTTGTTAAATAACCGAGTGGTAAAATAGCGAGCCGCGAACCCTGCGTCAATCCAGAATCCCCGGAGAAATCGTTGAGGGTCCGCGATTCGCTCGGCGCACGGGTAGCCGGATGTCGGTAGCGTGCCGGCTGTAACGAGTGCGGTGGACTGCGAAACAGGGAGCGGATGCGATGGTGCGAACAGTCTCGGCGGTGGTGGCGGGTTTCGTCTTGTGGTCGATCTTGTGGCTCGGTGGCAACGCGCTGCTGGTCCAGGTGATGCCGGGGCCGTTCGACGACGACGGCTTCACGTCGAGCGTGGGAGTCCTCGCGCTGGTGTTGGCGATGAGCATCGTGTGGTCGCTCGTCGCCGGGTTCGCCACGGCGGCCATCGCGGGTGGAGGTCGCGCGGCCAACGCGGCTTGGATCCTCGGCGGGCTGCTGCTCGCGGTGGGGATCTTCTTCCAGGTGCAGGCCGGGGCGCGCTTGCCGCTGTGGTACCACGCCGCGTTCCTGATTCTCCTCGTGCCCATGACCGTGGTCGGCGCTCGACTGCGTGCGCGGCGGACCGCCGCGGCCTGACGACGATCGTGTAGGAGTGGCTCGCGGCGATGCCGCGTTGCGATGGTATCCTGGGGCCTTCCAAGTAGTTCCCGGTGATTCGGAAGGTACTGCGGACCTGAGGCATCGCGATGTCACTCTCACCCGAAGACGAGCGTCCTCGACCGACCGGCGATCGCGAGCGCGACGTGTTCGCGCGTGCCTTGGAGGCCGCGCCCTCGGAGCGTGAGGCCGTGATTCGCGACGCGTGTGCCGACGATGCCGCGCTCGCGGAGCGAGTGCTGCGGCTCGTGGCTGCGTATGAAGGCGCCGAGCACGACACCGACGCGTTCGCGCGAGCA
>JAUIME010000523.1 GCA_030433195.1 bacterium | reverse complement strand
GCGATCTCGTCACCTCCGTCGCACCGGTCGAGCACCGTCGTGAGCGCTTCGTTGCGCTCGTCTTGGCGATCGGAAGCGAGGCCGGCGACGAGCTTCGATTCGAGCGACGTGGCCGCGGCACGAGCTCGCTCGGGGTTCACGATGCGAATCGCGCGCATCATGAGGTTCGCGAGGGTCGCGCCGTCGATGAGGAACTCGCGCCGCACGATCGGCCGCCCGGTCGCGTCGAGGAAGATGTGGTGCGGTACCGTGATGTTCTGTCCCGACGCGAAGAACGTCGACACGACCGCCGCTTCGGCGGCGACGTGATCACGACACGTGATGCCGTCGTACTTGGGGCACGGGTCGTCGGGTGTTGCGGCGTGGACCGTGACGTTCGTCACGATCGGGGCCACGTGTTCGGCGAGCGCGAGGATGTCGGATCGACGATAGGTTTCCGCCGTCATGAAGTCGTTCGCGCGCTCGCCGTCCATCGTCATGAAGATCAAGACCGGCTTGTCCTCGCGGCCGGAGATCGAGAGCGCCTCACCGAGCGACGACACCCATTGCACTTGCGGCCGCGGTCCCGCGAATCGCTCTTCGCCGGGCTGCGCCGATGCGAAGGGCGCGAACATGCCGACCGTGATCACGGCGGCGGCGAGTGCGCCCACGCGCGTCCTCTTCAGCCCCGCGCCTCGTCGGCGGATGCGGTCGTTCAGGATTCGGTCGTGAAGTCGCATGGTTTCGATTCCCCCTCGCTCGGCAGTGCGGTGACTATTCGCCGGCGGATCGCGACGGGAGCTGCTTCATGCGCGCGATCGCCCGGTTCTTGTAGTTGTGATACATGATGCGCTCGGGATCGAGCCGCAGCCCGTGATCGGCCATACGGATCGCCTCTTCGAACTGCCCGTTCAGCAGATAGTAGCGTACGAGGTTCTCGATGGCGTCCCCGTTCTCGCTGATCTCGACGGCACGCTTGTAGAGCGGATAGGCGTCGTCGCGTCGGCCGAAGTTGTAGTCGAGCACGACCGCGTAATCGTTGAGCACCTGCGCGTCGAACGGCAGGAGCTCGGCAGCCTTCGCGTACGCGTCGCGAGCCTTCTCGAACTTGCCCGAGTCGCGGTAGACGAGACCGAGGTTGCTCCAGACGAATCCGTACTTCGGAGCGCGCTCCGCGAGCTTCTCGAGCAGGGCGACGGCGTCGTCGAAACGGCTTCGCTGCCCGTATTCGCTCGTGAGTCCGAGCAGTGCCGTGAAGAACGGGTCGTTCTCGTAGTCGATCTCGGGGTCCGCCTTCTCGTTCTTCGCGAGCCCGGCGAAGTACTCCTCGCTCGCGCGATCGAACGCTTCGGCGGCGGCGTGGATCCGACCGATCTCGAGGTGCGCGTTCACCGACGTCGGATCGATCTCGAGGATCTTGCGGAACGTCTCGATCGCGCCTTCCGTGTTGCCGGCGGCCTTGCGGAAATGCGCGAGATACCACGCGACGGTGGTGTTGTCGGGAATCTCCTCGAACACCGACGCGAGCACCTCGGCGCCCTTGCCGGGCTCGGCCGTGCCGTAGACGCGCCACAGATCCTTGTAGGACTCGAGGTAGGAGGGCGCGGCCAGGATCGCCTGGCGATAGGCGTCTCCCGCTTCGTCGTATTGCTGCAGGAACTCGTGGCAAAGGCCGATCTTGCGGAACGCGTCGGCGTATCCGTCGACGCACTCGGTCGCGCGGCGATAGTACGGCAGCGCCGTTTCGTACTGCGCTTGGACCTGGTAGATCTCGCCGAGCTGGAAGTACGAGAAAGCGTCCTCGGAGTCGATCTCGAGCGCGGCTTCGAACGCCTGGACCGCCGCGGGCATGTTCTGCTTGTAGTACTGGAGAATGCCGAGGTACTGCCATGCCTCGAGGTGCTGCGGCAATTCGTTCGTCGCGTTCGTGAGGCGGATCTCGCTGTCGTTCAAGAGCGCCGCGACGTAGCCGGCGGTCTTGGCCTCGTCCATGCCCTCGCGCGCCTTGAGGTAGAGCGCCGCGCCGAGATAGAGATTGCCATACGCGTGCGTCGAGTTGCCGACGAGCCGATCTTCGAGGCGGTCGATCGCTTCGTTGATCTGGCCGTACGCGACTTCGATGCGCGCGAGTCCGGCGTGCGCGTCGAGGTCGTCGGGCGTGCTCTCGAGCACGGACTCGAACTGCGTTCGAGCTTCTTCGTACTTGCCCTCTTCGATGAGCGCGTGACCGCGCTCGATGGCGTCTTCAGCGGCTGCGGCTTGCGGCGTCGTGAAGACGGTCGCCGCGAGCGCGACGACGAGGCACGACGTGACGAGCCTACGGATCGTGATCTTCATGGGGACCCCCCTTCCGGGTCGTGGCGGGACGGCGTTTTCCAAGCGTGTCATCGATCGGGCGGTGCGCCGCGATCCATCGAAACGAGACCATGCAGCAAGGACGATGCCAAGGAACACGTCGCCGCGCCGTGGGCCGAAACCCCTCGGGAATCGGTTGTTCCAACGATGGTCGCGTTCTAGCAAATCCGGGCGTCGTTCCGTCGCGGTGTCGTGCGTCACCGAGGAGTAACTCAAATCCTGTGTCCGCCGCGCGATCGAGGGGCTCTACGGGGCCCTCCGAGGCGCCGAGAGTGCCCCCGGGGCGGTCGGGCGGTTTTGCTATCTTGGCGGCGGTTCGTCCATTCACGATTCACAACGAACAAGGAGTTCAGAGCATGAAGAGCCCGCATCGAGGTCTCTGGTTCGGTCCCGCGTGTGCCGTCGTCGTCGGCCTGCTCGCGGTCGGTTGTCAGACGCCGGGAATCGGCTCGGTTCCGCCTGCACTCGTCTCGCTCTATGACGATGCCTCGCCGGTCGGTACGATCGAGATCGAGGTCGATCGCGACGGTTCCATCCGCGAGATGGAAGCCGACATCGAAGTCGCCGACCTGCCCGAGAAGATCATCGCGGCCGCCAAGGAATACGCTCCCGGCATTCGGATCACGGGTGCCGAGCGCGAAGTGTCGCGACACGGGGACGCGTGGGAAGTGAAGTTCCGCCACGACGGTCGCGCGCACGAGCTCGTGATCGGCGACAACGGCAAGATCCGCGAGATCGAGAAGGAGCTGAATCGATCCGAGGCTCCGTCCGCGGTTCTCGAAGGCGCGGACAAGGCCGTGTCGGGCGGATCGTTCCTGTCGGTCGAGTTGATCACGATCGATGGCGAAGGCGATCAATACCACGTGAAGAAGTCGCGTCAGGGAGCGACCTACAAGATCGTCCTCGACGAAGAGGGCAACGTGCTCCGCAAGGTACGCGAGGCGAAGGCCGAGATCGAGATCCCGCTCGCGGACTGATCCGGCCGGCCCGAGGATTCACGATCGATCACCGACGCGCGGGCGTTCGTTTTGCGACGTGCGCCCGCGACGTCGATCGATCGGCGACCGAACGAAACGAGGTGCCGGGTGCAACTGGGATTCGTCATC
The DNA here is from genome assembly GCA_030433195.1 of bacterium. Taxonomy (GTDB): domain Bacteria; phylum Planctomycetota; class JACOTG01; order JACOTG01; family JAUIME01; genus JAUIME01. The sequence continues at coordinate 834 of JAUIME010000523.1, read as the reverse complement.
GACCACGCGAAGTGCATCGGGTGCCACGCATGCACGATCGCCTGCAAGTCCGAGAACGACGTGCCCGTCGGGAACTTCCGCACGTGGGTGAAGTACACCGAATCGGGCGAGTTCCCCGAGGTGCGGCGGTCGTTCGGCGTGCTGCGCTGCAACCAATGCAGTGACGCGCCGTGCGTCACGATCTGCCCCACGAGTGCGCTCTACAAGCGCGAAGACGGGATCGTCGATCTCGATCGCTCGGTCTGCATCGGCTGCAAGAGCTGCATGCAGGCGTGCCCGTACGACGCGCTGTATCTGAACGAATCGACGGGATTGGCCGAGAAATGCCACTTCTGCGCGCATCGCACCGAAGTGGGGCTCGCGCCCGCGTGCGCGATCGTCTGCCCGACCGAGGCGATCATCCCGGGTGACTTCCACGACCCCGAGAGCACCGTGTCGAAGATGCGACGCGATCACGATCTGCGCGCGCGCAAGACCGAGGCGGGCACCGGGCCGAACGTCTTTTACCGCGAGGCCGCGCCCGCGGTCCTGACGCCGACCGAAACGAGCGGCGCCGGCGGCTACATCTGGTCGGATCGTCCGAACACGCTGCAGGCGCACGGCGAGATGGACGAGGCCGAGATGGAGGCGACGCTCGAGGCGGCGCACGAACGCGCCCGTACGGTCTACGACACCCGAAAGCCGTTGATCTGGGGCTGGAAGGTCTCGAGCTACCTGTTCACCAAGTCGATCGCGGCCGGTGTCTTCATGGCCGGTGCGATCGCGGGGGTTTCGGCCGACGCGTCGTTGTGGACGGCCGGTATCGCGATGTTCTTCCTGCTCGCGACGACGGCC
>JAUIME010000522.1 GCA_030433195.1 bacterium | reverse complement strand
GCTGAGCCCGTCGGCGAGTGGCGAGTGGCGAGCGGGAGGCCGTAGCGGTCGCGCGGGAGGAGCGTTTCGGGTACGATGCGCGCGCACGAGGCACCTGCGCCGGGCGCCCGGCCCTGCCGATTCGAATCATTGCGAGGAGACTGCAGCATGTCTGAAGACTGCACGATGCCTGAAGACTGCACGATGCCTTTCGCACCGAGACGCACGCCCCGAGACTCGATGTCGACCTTCGTTCGGATCGGCATCGTCGCGCTGTTCGCTTCGCTCGTGTGGATCGCCGCGCCCGCCTCGGTGTCGGCGCAGACGTTCACGCGGGTGGCCGACACGCAGACGGTCGCGCCCGGCGGCGGGGGACTGTTTTCGGTGTTCGCCGATGCACGGGCGATCGACGACGGCCGCGTGGCGTTCGTCGGGTATCACGCGAGCGGGAGCGGAGTCTATTCGTTCGACGGCACGACGCTCGACGTCATCGCCGACACGACGACGGCGGTTCCCGGCACCTCCGAGAACTTCACGACGTTCTTCGACGTCTCCATCGATCGTGCGTACGTTGCGTTCACGGGCGGATGGCCCGGCCCGGGCGGCGGGTGCGCGTTCGCGGGAACCGAGGGCGTGTTCGCGCGCCGGTTCACGGGCGGCGCGATTCGCACCGTGGTGACGAGCGTGAGCGAACCCGAGAACTGCTACCACGCAGTCGAGCTCGGTCAAGGCGTGCTCGCGATCGGCGGCGGCGTGGATCCGGTCGACGTCTTCCACAATCACACCGAATCGATCCTCGCCACGAAGCGCGTCGGCAACGCCAACCCGTTCCTCGACACGACGACCCCGCGTCCGTCGGGCGGGATGATGGCCGGCTACGACCAAGAGATGGCGATCCGTGGCGGCGGACTGCTGTTCAACGAGGTTCTGCCGAACACGCTCGGCGCCGTGGCGGCCGTCTACACGATTCGTAACGACGGCCAGGGGCCGCAGCTCGTCGCGGATCAAATGACCGGGGTTCCCGGCGGACAAGGCACGTTCAACAACATCGCGACCTCGGATTGGGACGGCGGTGAGGTCGGCTTCGTCGGGCGCGATTCGAGCAACCGTACGGCGCTCTACGCCGGGACGTCGCCGTTCGACCTGCGCGTGGTCGTGAACAACACCACGATGGTTCCGGGCGAGAGCGTGAACTTCCTGGGCCTCTCGAACCCGATGGCCTACGAGGGCGGCGTGTTCGCGTTCTCGGGCTACTGGTCGGGCGGCGGGCTCGGCCTGTTCATCGAAGACGGCGGTACCGTGAAGCGCGTTCTCGTGAAGGGCGATCTGCTCGACGGCAAGCTCGTCGACCAGGCGTATTGCCGACCGCAGCAAAAAAACGGCAACCAACTGCTCGTGGATGTACGCTTTCAGGACACTTCGCGGGGCCTGTACCTCGCCGACATCAGCGGACTGTGATCTGCAGGCAGGATCGTGGCTCACATTCCTTCAGAAATCTCGTAAAGGAGCCGATTCATGCCGAAAGCCAAGGCGCGCCACATCCTCGTCCCGACCGAGAAGGCCTGCGAGGACCTCAAGCAGGAGATCGCGTCCGGGGCCGATTTCGCCGACGTCGCCGCGAAGCACTCGCAGTGTCCTTCGGGGCGTGACGGCGGGGCGCTCGGCGAGTTCGGGCCGGGGCAGATGGTGCGCGAGTTCGACGAGGTCGTGTTCGGCGAGGAGGTCGGCGTGGTTCACGGGCCGATCAAGACGCAGTTCGGATACCATCTCGTCGAGATCACGAGCCGTACCGACTGAGCCGAATCAAGAACGTACGTAGGACGACGAGGACATCGAGCTTCATGATGCGTTGGATCGCAGGACTCACGTTCGTGTGGACACTCGTGGCGGCTCCGGCGCTCTGCGCCGGCGGCTGGATCGAGCATGTCTGCGCGTGCGCGAGTCCGAGCGCCTCGTGCTGCGACGCCGATCCGTGCCACGACGACGGCGGCGAGACCGACGCCGGTGAGACCGACGGCGGGCGTGACACCGAATCGCGTTGCGATCACGAGGCGTCGTGTCCCGAAGATCCTTGCTCGTCCGTGGCGCGTCCGGCGCGCGCCGACTCACGCATTGCCGACGACGGCGTCCTCGATCCCGCGTTCGATCGAGATCTCGATCCGTTCGTCGACTTCCTCTTCCTCGCTTGGGCGCACGACTCATTCGGGGCGTCGTCCTGTGCAGGACTCCTTCCTGGATCCCCACCTCTCGACCTCGCCGAGCTTCCGTATCCGGTGAGTGATCGGCCGCTCGTCGTCTAGACGCCGGAAGTCCTTCCTTCGCCTTTCCACGATTCCGCTCGAGGATCCGACTCCGTGCGCACCTGACGCCGGATTCGCTTCGACGCGGGTCGTGATCGCGTTCGATCCCGACTTCCGGAGTCCGAAGCATGAAGCGAATCTTCCGTTTTGTCGCCACCGTGGCGTGGGTCGCGGTGTTGCACGGATGTGCGACTTACGAACCGAAACCGATCGATCCGTCCGAGGTGCTGGCGCGACTCGAGTCGATCGAGTGGGAGCCTCCCTACGAGGCTCCATCGAGCGGTAACGACACCGTCGGCCCCGCCGATCTCGCGGCCTTCGCGGTTCGCACGAATCCTGCGGTCGCCGAGGCGCGGGCTGCCCTCGGGGTGCGCCGCGCGCTGCTCGACGAGGCCGGGCGGTTACCCGATCCCGAGGTCGGCTGGGACGCGATGGACGTCATCGCTTCGCAGGTGATCGACGGGACGTCGTCGCCGGTCGACGTGCTCGCCGGGTTCGGCGTGATGTTCCCGATCCCGCGGCCCGGCGAACTCGCCGCTCGCCGCGGTGAAGCCGGCTCCCGGCTCGACGAAGCGAGGCTACGTTTGGCAACGGTCGAGTGGGAGCTCGTGCGAGACGTGCATCTCGCGTTCGAAGACGTGCTCGCTGCCGAACGGCGGCTCGAGCAAGCCGGCGCCTTGTCGGATCTCGCGCGATCGTCGCATGAGTATTTCGAGCGTGCGCGCGAGGCCGGCGCCGCGACGGCGATCCAAGCGAACCTGGCGCTCGGCGAGCTGCAGGCAAGACAGGTCGAGGGCATCCGTGCCGAGGCGCGCGTGCGCGAGGCTCGCGAAGCGCTCAACGCATGGCTCGGTCTGCCGCCCGACGCGGAGATTCCGCTCGCGCGCTCGAACGATCCTGATTCCGATGCATGGAGCGACGATCGGCTCGAGGCGCTCCTCGCGAACTCGCCTCGCGCGCTGACCGAGGACGCCGTGCAGCGTCGCCCGGACTTGGCCGCGCGTCTCGCGCGGTACGAGGCCGCCGAGGCGGCCGTCCGGTCGGCCGTGTCGACACGGTTCCCGAGCGTCGCGCTCGGCACCGGGATCCAGCTCACGTTGCCGATCTTCTCGGGCTTCGGCAAACCGGCCACGCGAACCGCGATGGCCGAGCGCGAACGGCTCGGCGCAGAACTCGCGCGCGCCGTGCACGAAGTCCGCGACGAAATCGCGACCGCTTACTCGCGTCTCGCAGCCGCGCAGAGAGAGGTGGAGCTCGTCGAGTCGGCGTGGCTGCCCAATGCGGAGGCGAGCCTCGAGCTGTCACGCGAGGCCTTTCGAGCCGGCGAGGTGACGCTTCTCGAGACGGTCGCATTGCAGCGCGCCCTGGTCGAGGCGCGGACGCGGCACACCGAAGCGCGTTCCGAACGCGCGAAGTCCGCGTGGCGATTGCTCGCCGCGAGCGGGCGCCTCTTCGACGAGAGAACCGAACAACCTGACGACAGGAGATCCCGATGACGACGTTCATCGAAGAAGCCATTCGCCGCGCACGCGTCTTCGTCGCGGCGGTCTGTATGGGAATCGCGCTGCTCGTGCTTCCCGGATGTTCCTCCGGCGAAAGCCCGGCTCGATCGTCCGCCTCATCGAGCGGACACGAGGGCCACGATCACGGTCCGGGTGAGAGTCACGACGATCACGACGGTCACGACCATGGTCCCGGAGGGCACGACGATCACGAAGGCCACGATCACCACGAAGGCGGTCCGATCGAGCTCACCGAGGAGCAGTATCGCTCGGCCGAGATCGAGGTCGTCGAGGTGCGCTCCGCGACCGTGTCCGATGCATTGACGTTGCCGGGGTCGATCACCCCGAACGCCGACGCCGTGCTGCATGTGACGCCGCGCGTGTCGGGACAGGTCCGCGAGGTCTACAAGCAACTCGGGGAGCGCGCCGAAGCGGGCGAACTCTTGTGCGTGATCGACAGCGTCGAGCTCGGCGATACCGTGGCCGCGTACCTG
>JAUIME010000521.1 GCA_030433195.1 bacterium | reverse complement strand
AAGGTTTTCGGATCGTCCAATGAGCGCAAGCTCAAGGGCTATGACGCGAATGTCAGCGCGATCAACGCGCTTGAGCCGGAACTGGAAAAACTGTCGGATGCCCAACTGCGCGCGCGCACGGAAGACTTCCGCAAACAGGTCGCCGACGGCACGGAACTGGAAGCCTGACGCCACGCATAGTGTCCGCGACCCGCAATCGTTGTACTCGTTCGCGCCCGGTCCGGATCAAGCTCGCGCGTTGATCTTGCGCATCGCGATCTCGTAGGCGGCCTTCGCGGTCGGGATCTGCTCGTCCTTGGAGATCTGGATGATCTCTTTGACGGCGTTGTAGATGTTGTGGACCTTGCGGCGAGAGCGCTCTTCGTTGTAGCCGCCCTCTTCGAGCTCGACCGAAACGTTGATGATGCCGCCGGCATTGATGACGTAGTCGGGCGCGTAGAGGATCTCGCGCTCGCGGCAGCGGACGCCGTCTTCGTCGTCGCGCAGTTGGTTGTTCGCGGCGCCGGCGATGATCTTGCACTTCAGACGCGGGATCGTCGTTTCGTTGATGATCGCGCCCATGGCGTTCGGCGAGAAGATGTCGCAGTCGACGTCGTAGATCGTGTCGGGCTCGACGACTTGGGCGTCCGGGAACTCCGTCTTGACGGCTTGAAGCGTCGACTCGCGAATGTCGCAAACGGTGACGCGCGCGCCGCCCTTCACGAGATGGTCGAGCAAGTACATGCCGACGTGCCCCACTCCCTGCAGCGCGACGTGCACGCCCTCGAACGAGTCCTTGCCGAGTCGCTCTTCGACACAGGCGCGCATGCCGAGGAAGGTACCGAGTGCCGTGTAGGGCGACGGATCGCCGCTCGAGCCCATTTCGAGCGGAAGGCCCGTCACGTACTCGGTGAACTTCTTGATGTGCACCATGTCGTGCACGTTGGTGCCGGAGTCTTCCGCCGTGCGGTACTTGCCTTCGAAGGTGTCGACGAACTTCGCCATGGCTTCGAGGAGCTGTGGCGTCTTCTGGGTCTCGGGGTCACCGATGATGACCGACTTGCCGCCGCCCAGGCCCGTCTCGGCCACGGCCGACTTGAACGTCATGCCGCGCGAAAGGCGCAGCACGTCGGTCATCGCGTCGTCTTCGCTCGCATAGGGGTACATGCGCATGCCGCCGAGAGCCGGCCCCAAGAACGTGTTGTGAATCGCGATGATCGCGTGCAAGCCCGACTCGGGATCCTCGCACTTCTTGACGAGCTCGTAGTTCGGGACCTGAATCTCGGTGATCTTCATGAATGGACCTCTCGATCGATCGACTTCCGAAAACGGACGGTCGAGCCCGAGCGAAACGCTGGACACACGCCGTCGCCCCGCCGCCATCGTGACTGCCGTGCCTCGCGACCGTTCGTACACCCGATGGATCGCGACACGCGATGGACAGCAGATTCGGGGCGCGGCTTCCCGGAATGGACACGAGCGAAGGTGTGATGCTCGGATCGGGCCGGCCCCCCGTTGGGGACTCGCACCTCCCCTCCCGGATCGAGTAGTCTAATCCCGTGCCGGAAAAAGAGATAGTGCGATTCTCGCCCGGATATTGTAGAGATCCGGCCCACACTGTCAAGCGGAAAAACGCTCCCCGGGATGCGGCCGAATGCCGCCGCCGCGACGCTGACACGACGCCGCCGCGACGCCCCCGGAACGCGGCACCTCGCTGCTGCCGGTCCCCTCCGAAGCAGCCCCCGGGCCCAGCGTCGGGTCGACCTCCCCACCTCTCCCTCGGGTTGCAAAGCCCGATGCACGGCGTAGAATGCCGCACGAGAGTCTCGAATCCGGGGGGCCCATAGCTCAGTCGGTTAGAGCAGCGGACTCATAATCCGTCGGTCGTAGGTTCGAGTCCTACTGGGCCCACCACCCCTTCGACTTGGGAGGATCTTCCAACCGGCCTCCCTCGAGACCGCCCTGCGCCCGGTTGACACCACCTCGCACGCCCTCCACAATCGCTGGAAGGGCCCCGCGATTCGCTCGGCTTCGCACGCCCGGCTCGAGGTCGCGCCCCGATGCCCCACGATTGCGGAGAATCGCATGCCCGCCGAGGCAACCGAGGTCACCCGCCTGCTCCACGATTGGGAGAACGGCGACGAGTCCGCTCGCGACGACCTGCTGCGCGCGGTCTACGACGACCTCCGCGCGATCGCGGCAAGGCGGCTCGGGCGCGGCAACGTCGATGTCACGTACCGCCCGACGGTGCTCGTGCACGAAGCGTATCTGCGCCTGCTGAAACAGCGCGAGACTCCCGCCAATCGCGAGCAGTTTTTCGCCATCGTCACGCGGCTCATGATCCGCGTGCTGCTCGATCACCATCGTGCCTGCGCTCGCGAGAAGCGTGGCGGCGGTTGGGTGCGCGTCGATCTCGAAGACGCGGCGGCGAACGCGGCCGCGGAGGAGAGTTCGTTCCCCGACCTCGTGGAGGCTCTCGAGCGTCTCGAGAAACTCGCGCCGCGCAAGGCCGAGGTCGTGAAGCTGCACGTCTTCTGGGGGCTCACGCATCCCGCGATCGCCGATCTGCTCGGCATCGGCCGCGCCACCGTCGAACGCGACTGGCAATTCGCCCGGGCTTGGCTCCGCAAGGAGCTGCCGACCGACTGAGGTCTACGCATGCCCCGACACGAGAATCGCATCGAACGCCTCGAGGCGTGGTTCCACGAAGCACGCGCCCTCGATGCGCGCCGCCGCGCTCGACTGATCGAACGCGTTCGCACACAGGATGCCTCCATCGGCGAAGAGCTCGAGGCGATGCTCGCCGCCGCGGACGCGAATCCCGAGAGCGAGTTCGGCACCGTCGATCGCGGCGTCGCGCGCTGGCTCGATGCCACCGATCGCGACCGGGGCGCTGCGGCATCGGCGGGCCCGCTGCCGAGTATCGACGGCTACGAGATCCGACGAGAGATCGGCCGCGGCGGCCAGGGTGCGGTGTTCCTGGCGCGACAACTCTCGACGCAGCGCGACGTCGCGCTCAAGCTGTTGCTCTCGTGGGGTGCCGATGCGCGCATCGAACGGCGCTTCGCACGCGAGGTCGAGCTCGCCGCACAGCTCGACGATCCGCGCATCGTGTCGGTGTTCGACTCGGGCGTGACGGGCGAAGGGCTTCCCTTCTTCGCGATGGCATACGTCGAAGGGCGTCCACTCGACCGCTACGTGCGCGAAGAGCGACCGACCACCGAAGATTGCGTCCGCCTGTTCGCCGAGATCGCCGAGGCCGTCGATCACGCGCATCGGCACGGCATCCTCCACCGTGACCTGAAGCCGTCGAACCTGTTGGTCGACGCCGAGGCGACGCCACGCTTGCTCGACTTCGGCCTGGCCAAGGCTCTCGACGATCCACCCGCCGATGCCGCGACGCTGTCACGCACGGGACAAGTTCTCGGTACGCCGGCGTACATGTCGCCCGAGCAGGCGCGCGGCGAACGCGTCGACATCCGCACCGACGTCTACTCGCTCGGCGTCCTGTTCTATCGCGTCGCGTGCGGCGCGTTCCCTTACGACGTGGACGGCTCGTTCGCACAAGTCAGCGGGCACATCGTCGAGAGCAATCCGTTGACACCCCGCGTTGCGGCGAGGCGCTCGCGTGAGCGCGACGAACCCGCGCTCGACATACCCGCCGACCTCGAGACGATCCTGCTGACGTGTCTCGCGAAAGAGCCCGATCGACGCTACGCGACGGCCGGCGCGCTCGCTGCCGACTTGCAGCGTACGCTGCGCCGCGAACCGATCGATGCGCGTCGCGACAGTCGCTGGTACGTCCTTCGACGCACGGTATCTCGCTACCGCGTTCCGATCACGGCGGCCTCGATCTTCGTGATCGGCCTCGTTGGCGCACTCGTGTTCAGTCTCGACCGACTCGCGCGCGAACGCGCGTTGCGCCGCGATCAAACCGAGCTCATGCAATCGATGCGCGCCTTCCTCGACACGGATCTCCTCGCGCACGACGACACGCTCTGGGCACCCGGCTACCGCGTCACCCTTTCTGAAGCGTTGGAACGCACGGCCCCGGCGATCGACGAGCGTTTCGCGCGCTTCCCGTCCGTTGCGGCGTCGACGCACGCGAGCTTCGGCCGCGTGCTGTCCGACATGGGCGAGTACGCGGCCGCGCTCGAACACGCCGAGCGCGCGATCGCGGGCTTCGAAGCCTCGGGGGATGCGGACCCACCCTCGCTCGACTACGTGGCAGCCGAGGTCAACGCGATCAACGCCCTCCAGCATCTCGGACGCCTCGCCGAAGCACGCGAACGACTCGCTCGTGTCGAGA
>JAUIME010000520.1 GCA_030433195.1 bacterium | reverse complement strand
GGCGGACGGCCGACCGAGCACGGTGACCGAGCCCGTCGTCGGCTTGATGATGTCGAGGATCATGCGGATCGTCGTCGTCTTGCCGGAGCCGTTCGGACCCAAGAAGCCGTAGATCGACCCGGTCGGGATCGTGAGGCTGATGTCGTCCACGGCCTTGAAATCCCCGTACATCTTCGTGATGTCGCGGAGATCCAGAGCGACGTCAGTCATTGTGGGATGCCTTTCTAGGATGCACGCTGGAAATGTCTTACGCCCGGACCCGGGTGCGCCGAGAGCATACGTTTCCCCTCGTGCGGGGTCGACCCCTCGTACGCCTCGGCCGCCTATGTCTTTCGGCCTCGTTCATTCATCGAAACGAGCCTTTTTCTACGGGCGCGACATCCGGGTCCTGCGAGCCGGTCCCGCCGCCGCGGAAGGCCGCGACCGTGTAACCCGGCCCCCTCGAATCCCATCCGAGAGCTGTAACAAGCGGCCCGGCCGCAAGGTTCGAGTGGCGCGACGGATCGCGTCCCACGCGGTTCGGGTCGAGTCGAAACGGCAGGATGCGGGTGCGCGGCGGTTGCCGCGGATGGCCGTATCCACGAGGAGACGATCATGGAAACGAGTGACGATGCGGTCCTGAAGGTGACGGCCGACAACTTCGAGAGCGAGGTCCTGGGGAGCGACAAGCCCGTGCTCGTCGACTTCTACGCAGACTGGTGCGGTCCATGCCAGGCGCTGACGCCGGTCGTCGAGGAGCTGGCCGAGGAATACGAAGGGCGGGCGCGTGTCGCCAAGGTCGATGTCGACGCGAACGCGGCCATCGCCCAGCGTTACGGCGTGCAGTCGATCCCGACCCTGGTGTTTCTGCGGGACGGAGACGTCGTCGACCAGATCGTCGGGGCCGCGCCCAAGCGCAAGCTCGGCGAACGGCTCGATGCGATGCTCGCGGCCGGCTGAACGAGGCTGGCGGCGGCAAAGGCAACGATCGGACACACGACACACAGGGCGGGGGGGCCTCGATCGAGGCTCCCTCGCTCTCAGGATGCGTGGGAGTGGGGGTGTTCGTCCGAGTCGGGGCGCATGCCACGTTCGATCATGGCGAGCCGCTCCTGGTGGCGGTAGTGCTGGCGCGCGATGGTCGTGATCGTCCAGGCGATGATGCCGACGAGCGCGATGACCGCCCAGAGGATCTCGGGCTGGAGCATGTGCTCGTACCACTGCTCTCGTTCGTAGCCGAGGATCATCGCGAGGGCCGGCATGGGGCAGATCTCCTGGTCTCAAGGTGGGTCGTCTCGTGTCGGACGTCGCATTGTAGCGTCCGCTCTCACGGGCGGCGAATGGCGGATTCGCAGGCGACACGCGATTATTCGGCTCTGTTTCGAGCTCTCACGGCCTCCTTTTCGGGGCTTCGCGCGGGCTCGCGGCGCTTCTTCGCGATGATGTAGACTTGCGCCCCCGGTGTGCGGCGCGGGAGGCCGTGGCAGCGGGAAGCGACCTGAAACCGCAGATCGAGCGAGGAACGCGCCAAGATGTCTCAGCCCACCAGCCTGTCGGAACGTCTCGTCGAGTGTGTGCCGAACATCTCGGAAGGCCGGGATGCGAGGAAGATCGAGCAGATCGTCGATGCCGCGAGGGCCGTCGAGGGTGTGAGTGTCCTCGACGTCGACCCGGGGCGCGAGACCAATCGCACGGTCATCACGCTCGTCGGGGATCCGACGGCGATCCGTGAGGGCGCGTTCCGGCTCGTCGCGCGAGCGGCGGAGCTCATCGACATGTCGAAGCACGAGGGCGCGCACGCACGCCACGGTGCGACCGACGTGGTGCCGTTCGTTCCCGTGGCCGGGGTCACGATGGACGATTGCATCGAGATCGCCGGCGACGTCGGCGAGCGCATCGGCCGTGAGCTCGGCATTCCCGTGTACCTCTACGATCGCGCGGCGCGAGTGCCCGAGCGCCGGTCGCTCGCTACGGTCCGCGCCGGCGAGTACGAGGCGCTCCCCGAGAAGATGAAGGACCCGCGATGGAAGCCCGACTTCGGTCCGGCCGAGTTTCACGCGAAGGCCGGGGTCGTCACGGTCGGCGCGCGCGAATTCCTGATCGCGTACAACGTCAATCTCAACACGGTGCACGAGGATCAGGCGTCCGACATCGCGTCGGAGATCCGCGAAAAAGGGCGCGCGATGCGCACCGACTTCCGCGATGGCTACTACAAGAGCGGACGACTGCTCAAGTACTTCCCGTCGAAGAACGTCTGGCCGAGCGGTATCACCGGCGAGGTATTCGAGAGCCGCGACGATCTCGCCGCGCACTACCGAGACAACGGCTTCGACCTCGCTGAGGAACTCGCGTTCTTCGGGCGCGATCCCGAAGCGCTCGAAGGCGTGAACGTGATGAAGCGCGGCACGTTCCGCAACTGTCGCGCCGTCGGTTGGGTGATCCCCGAATACGGTCGCGCGCAGATCTCGGTCAACCTCACGAACTTCCGCGTCACGTCGACGCACGCGCTGCTCGAAGAGTGCCGCCGGCTCGCGACCGAGCGCGGCCTCGTGGTGACGGGATCCGAGATCGTGGGGCTCGTCCCCTGGGAAGCGTTGGCCGAGACGGCCGACTTCTACCTCGAGCGGCAGGGCAGCAGTCGTGGTGTGCCCGTGAAGGACCGTGTCGAGACCGCGGTTCAGGGGCTCGGCCTGCGCGAGCTCGGTGCGTTCGATGCCGAGCAGCGCGTCCTCGGAATGCCGAAGGTCGAGGGCCCGCTGGTGTCGATGCGGCTCCACGAATTCGCGGACGAAGTATCGCGATCGTCGCCCGCGCCGGGTGGTGGGTCGGTCGCCGCGCTCGTCGGATCGGTGGCGGCGGGCCTCGCGGCGATGGTCGGCAACATCACGCACGGCAAGAAGGCGCACTACGACGATCGTGAAGAGCTCGAGCGCATCGCCGTCGACGCGCAGCGCGTGAAGGACGATCTTCTCCGCGCGATCGACGCCGACACCGACGCGTTCGGCGACGTGCTGCGCGCGATGCGGATGCCGAAGAGCGACGATGCCGAGAAGGCCGCGCGCGACGCCGCGATCCAAGCCGGCTACAAGACCGCGACGCTCGTTCCGCTCGCCACGGCCGAGTCGTGCTTGGAGGCGATGCAGCTGTCGCTCGCGGCCGCGAAGATCGGGCTCGAAGCCTCGGTAACCGATGCCGGGGTCGGCGTCGTGATGGGGCGCGCCGGCCTGCTCGCGGGCATCTACAACGTCAAGATCAACCTCGGCTCGATCGACGACGCGCCTTGGGTCGAGGACATTCGCTCGAAGCTCGGGTCGATGATCGACGAAGCCGATCGACTCGAGCGCGAGGTGCGCGAACTGCTCGATTCGAAGCTCGGCTGATCTTTCGAAGCGTCGCGCGATGCGTCACGCACGATCGCGGTTCCGCCACGCGTCGGCGACCGCCTCGGCGACGCGACGATGCACCGCAACGTCGAGCATCTCGGGTAGCAGGTCGTTGCCTTCGGCTGCGGCGGCGAGCGCTCGGGCTGCCGCGAGCTTCATCTCTTGCGTGATTTGCGTGGCGCGCGCGTCGAGCGCGCCGCGGAAGATTCCCGGATACGCGAGCGCGTTGTTCATGCCCCGGCCATCGAGCGCGATCGCGGCCCCGGCCTGCAGCGCTTCGTCGGTCGGAATTTCGCTCACGGGATTCGCGAGTGCAAACACGATCGCGTCGTCTTCCATCGAGCGGACCATGTCGCTCGTCACGAGCCCGGGCTTCGACACGCCGACGAAGAGGTTCGCGCCCTTCATCGCCGCCGCGAGGTCGCCCTTCTCGCCCCCCTTGTTGGTGATCGAGGCGACCTCTTCCTTCCAGCGGTTCATGCCCTCAGGACGGCCCGGATACAACGCGCCCTTCGAGTCGCACAAGATCACGTCTTCGACGCCGAAATCGACGAGGAATCGGGCGATCGCGAGTCCGGCGGCGCCGGCGCCGAGCACGACCGCGCGCACGTCGTTCGCGGTGCGGTCCGTACGATCGAGCGCGTTGACGAGACCGGCGACGACGACGGTCGCGGTCCCGTGTTGGTCGTCGTGGAAGACCGGCTTGTCGAGCATCGCGCCGAGCCGCTCTTCGATTTCGAAGCACGCGGGCGCGGCGATGTCTTCGAGCTGGATCGCGCCGTAGTTGAGCGAGGTCTTCGCGACGATGTCGACGATCTCGTCGACGTCCTTCGAGTCGACGAGGAACGGATCCGCCGAGACGCCGACGAAGCGCGCGAGGATCGCGGCCTTGCCTTCCATGACGGGCAGCGCGGCGAGCGGCCCGA
>JAUIME010000519.1 GCA_030433195.1 bacterium | reverse complement strand
CCAACCTCAAGGTGCTCGAGAACCGGAGCTTCGCGACCTACTCGCAGCAGCCGAACCAGTGCCACATGCAGTTCTTCCGGCAGGTGTTGAGCCCGCTCGGCATGTACAACTGCCCGGTCTACCGCAACCAGCCCCACGGCAAGGTCGGCCCCAAGGTCGCTTACGCCACAAAGGACGACTACGACACGACGCGCGCCACCACGGGCGATCTCATCAAGTCCTTCGACGCGAACTACCAGTGCCGCGAAGTCGCGTGCCTCTACAACCACGCGAACTGGTGGATCGAAGACCTCATCGCGCATCCCGAGAAACTCGACGAGCTCGGCGTGGTGACGATGGAGGTCGAGGATTACTTCCTCTGATCGCGTAGCCACGCGACGGCGGCTTCGAGTTCGACGTCGCGACCCGCGCGAACGCTCGCGATCGTCGGCACCGCTTCGATGTCGGGATCGATCCCGTGGCCGACCCACGCACGTCCGTCGGGGTAGAGATCGCGTTTCACGCACACGCGCGCACGCCCGCCGCCCGGTAGCGGGAACATCATCGGCTGGCCCGTGCTGCCGCCCGTCGTTCGGCCGACGAGCACGCCGCGATCGGCGGCGTCGAACGCGACGACGAAGCCCTCGGCGGCCGAGAACGTAATCGGCGAGATCAAAACGGCAACCGGTCCCACGTATGGATTCGCCGCGGGCGGGTACGACTTCGCGGGCGTCGTGATCCATTCAATCGTGCCGCCGGTTCGGACGGTCGCAAGCGAATCACGCATGCGGTGACTCGTCCGCGAACCGAGGTACGGCTCGTCGACGAGGTGTGCGAGGATCGCGTAGCCGACGCTCGTATTGCCGCCGCCGTTGCGGCGCAGATCGAGCACGAGACCGTTCGAGGCGTCGATCTTCGGTTTCGCGGCCAAGAACGCCTGCAGCGTCTCGTTGCTCTCGAAGTGGTCGAGCGCGAGGTACGTGAAGCCGCCGTCGAGCTCGCGAAACGCGTTCTTGTCGCGCGGTTCGATGTCGTCGTAGCCGCTGCGCGCAACGGCGACCGTCTTGCGCTCGCCCGAAGCCGACTCCAGCTCGAGCGAGACGGGCGTATCGGCCGCACCGCTCAACAAGAAGTACGTCGCGCAGCGAACCTCTTCGTTCTGCGGCGTCGAGCTCGACACGAACGGGCGCACTTCACGGTCGATGTAGTCGTCCACCGGCGAACCGTCGATCGCGACGATCCGCATCCCTTCCTCGACGCCGAGCGCGCGAAGTGCATCGCTGCGCACCTCGCGAACGATCACGGTGCCTTCGATACGCTCGCACGAAAGCGGCGGTCGTGACGTCATCGCATCGAACAATTCTTCGGGCGGATATGCGTTCGAATGACCGTCGCGAAGCTGCGCGACGAAACGCTGCAGCTCGCGGTAGTAGTCGCGCGTCGAGTCGGTCGCGATCACGCGCGGGATCGCCTCGCGGTACGCCGCGTCCCAATCGAGATCGGGCACCTGATCGAAGTACACGAAGTCCTCGCGCGCCCGCGACCAGATCATCGAGAGCCCGGCGATCTTCTCCTCGATCGAGAGGTTGTCGGTGTACGGCGTCGCGACCGAGGCGTGCGAACCGATCCGCGTCCACGCGTCGACCTCGGCGTTCAACCGTCGGAAGCCCTCATGGTCGCGAAGCGGCGCAAGATCGTCGGCCTCGAGGACCGGCGCGAGCTGCGGCCCCACACCCGTGGCGAACGCGGCGCGCAGGTGTTCGATCGCGCGATCCTCGTCGCCGAGTCGCACGAAGGCGCCGGCCAGATCGCGGTTCACGTCGAAGCGCCGAAAGCGCAGGTACACGCTCCCGTTTCCGAGATCGGCCACAGTCGCTTCGTCGAGGTACGTGAGTGCTTCCTCGAGGATCTCGACGCCGCGCGCGATGCTCGCCTCGTCGGCGTCAGTTCCCGTGATGAGCGGTGCGGCTTGTTCGTGCCGCATCTTCTGGACGCGCTGGTAGGCGTCGATCCACGCGCTCGCGGGCATACTCGTGTCCTGCGCGTGCAGTGCGCTCGCGATGAGAAAAGTGCACAACCATCCGGCCGCCCACCGGACCAAGATTCCGACTCGCAGGCTCTGCGCCATGTCGCCACGCTCCTCGTTCGTACGACGACACCCCCGCGCCTCGGACCCGACGCCTCGGCCATGCTAACGGAACGCAGGCGCCGATCCAAGCGTTCGGCTTGTTGCAGACGACGACGGGCGCCCGCTACTCGTCGCGTCCCTCGCGCAGCATCCGCAGCATTTCGGTCGTGCTGTGATCCTTCGGATCGCCGACGAGTGCGATGCGGCCGCCATGCGCTTCGACGATCGAGCGCTCGGGAATCTGTTCGAGCGTGTAGTCGGTCCCCTTGCAATGCACGTCGGGGCGGAACATCTCGAGCAACGCGTCGGGGCGCTCGTCCGCGAGGGGCACCACGTAGTCGACCGACTCGAGCGCCGCGAGGATCTCGAAGCGCTCGATGTCCGGATTCACGGGATTGCGGTCGGGCTTGATGCGCTTCATCGACTCGTCGGTGTTCACCGCGACGATGAGCAGGTCGGCGAGCTGGCTGGCCGCGTGGAGGTAGCGCACATGACCGACGTGCAGCAACTCGAAGCACCCGCACGCCGTGGCGATCGTCGAGCCGAGGCGGCGCTGCTCGTCGATGTGCGGCTTCAAGCTCTTCGGATCGAGGAATACCTTCGAGAGCGACACGGGACCTCCGACGTCGGGCATCGTGCAGGAAGCGCCGATCGGCGCGGGCGGGCCGACGCAGGGCCCGCAGGGCGGCCAGGATAGCAAAGCCCCGCCCGCGACCGGGTGCGTCGCGTTCGGGCGCAACCCGCGCGAAACCACGATCCTCGGGCGGCTGCCGCTTGATTCCCGCCGGAGGCCGGGCACAATGAAGGCATGGATTATCGCGAGTACCCCCCGCCGGCGGCGCTGCGCCCCTGGGTGCGCACGTTCTGGACGCTCGAGGCTGCTACGTCGACCGACGCCGATGCCGGTGCGGCCGGTGAACCCGTGCTTCCCGACGGTTGCGCCGAGCTCCTCGTGCACTACGGCGACCGCTATCGCTTGCGATCCCGCCCCGATGGAGGGACCGATGCGGATCGCGATAAATCGACGCTCCAGTCGTACGCGATCATCGGGGGCACGATCCGTACCGCGATCCAGCTCGAACCGACGGGCGCGACGGGGATCGTCTCGGCGCGCTTCGAACCGCATGGCGCCACCGGATTGTTCCACGACTCGGCGCTGCGTTTCACGGATCGCTTGGTCGACCTCGCATCGCTCATGCCCGTCGAAGCCCGCGAGCTCACCGAACGTATCCGCGCGGCCGCCGATACGATCGAACGTGTCGCGCTCCTTTGCGCCTTTCTCGAACGCCGGATCCTCGGGCGCGCGCTCGGTCGGCGATCGGCCGGTCGCCCGCCACTCGACCCGGCCGTAGCCTACGCGATCCGGACCATCGACGCGGCCGCCGGCAACCTCGCGGTCGCGGCGATCCCCGAGGCGCTCGGCACGTCGCGCCGCACACTCGAGCGCCGGTTCGTCGAGGCCGTTGGCCTTTCGCCGAAAGCCTACGCACGCATCGTCCGGTTGCAGACGGCGGTGCGCACGATCGAAGGCGATCCGACGACCTCCCTCGCCGGCGCGGCGCTCGCGGCCGGCTACTACGATCAGGCCCACTTCAACCGCGACTTCCGCGCCTTCGCAGGACAGTCGCCGTCGAGCTACTTCGCTTCGCGGCACGATCTCGCCGCGTCGCTCGCCAACGGCTGACCCATCGCTCGTGCGCGGCAGCCGGCCGAATCGTGTCGCATTCGTCCAAGACGCGGCGCCGCCCCACGGCTATCGTACGCGAGTGAACCGAGAGTCCGGCGAGCGGCCCGACATTCGAGGCTCGTCCGCTGCCGGCAACGACCGACCCACCCACGAACGAGGAAACCACGATGCGACGACACTCGACGAAAGCCCTGCTCCTGATTCCCGCGTTTTTGATCGTCCTGGCCGGCCTCGCGACGCACCTGAGCGCGCGCACGGCAGCCGCGCCCGACGACGTCGACGCCTCGGCGACCGTACGCCTGAAGAGTCTTTCGTGGCTCGAAGGAGCCTGGAGCGGCAAGGTCGGGGGATCCGACTACGAAGCCGTCTACAGCAGCACCGGCGGCGGCTCGATCGTGTCGGCGAGCAAGCAGACGCAAGGCGATCGCACGCAGATGTTCGATTTCGAGACCTTCCAGGTGAAGGGCGACGACGTCTTCATGACTCCCTATCCCGGCGGCAAGAAGAGC
>JAUIME010000518.1 GCA_030433195.1 bacterium | reverse complement strand
GGTCTCGTGTTCTTCGCGTCGGTCGGGATTCTGTTCGATCCGGCGTTCTTCGCCGCGAATCTCGATCGCGTGGCGCTGCTCGTCGGGCTCGTCGTCGCGTTCAAGGGCGTTGTGTTCGCGGCCGTCACGTATGCGTTCGGGTACCGCAACATCATCCCGCTCGCGGCCGGGCTCGGGCTGAGCCAGATCGGCGAGTTTTCGTTCTTGCTCGCGAATCTCGGGCTCACCACGAAGTCGATTCCCGAAGACCTGTACTCGCTCACGATCTCGACGACGCTCGTGACGCTCGTGCTCACGCCGTACCTCGCGCGTGCGGCCGGGCCGGTGTACGCCGCGTATCGGCGCAGGCGACAACCCAATGCCGAGCCGACCGGTGCCGTCGCGGGGCTCTCGGCCGAGGATCGGCCCGTGATCATCGCGGGGGCGGGACGCGTGGGGCGAAGTATCGCCGACATCCTGCGCGAGGAAGGCGTGCCGCTGTGCTTGATCGACCTCGACGCGTCCCGTGTCGCGGATGCGCGCGCCGGCGGGTTCCCGGTCAAGTTCGGGGACGCGTCGCAAGAGCCGATCCTGCACGCGGCGGGAGTCGAGCGCGCGCAGCTCGTCGTCGTCACGGTGCCGTCGGCGGTGCTCGCCCATGCGGTCTCGGCGCGCGTCCGGCGTCTCGCCCCGTCGGTGCCGCTCATCGTGCGCACCGAAACGCTCGAGGAGGTGCGCGATCTCGTTCGCCTCGGCGTCGGTCACGTCGTGCAGCCCGAGTTCGAAGCGTCGATGGAGATGGCGCGGCGCGCGCTCATGCATCTCGACGTCGAGCCCGCGCGCATCCAGCGATTCCTCGACACGTCGCGTCGCGAGCAGTACGGAGCCGATGCCGAGACCGAAGCGGGCTATGCGTCGTTGTCCGGCATCGGGCACGCGACGCGGCTTCTCGATCTCGAGTGGATCGAGGTGTGCGCGGGGAGTCGGTTCGCGGGCGCGAAGATCGGCGATCTGCACGTGCGCTCGGAGACGGGCGTGTCGATCGTCGCGTCCGTGCGCGGGCGCGACATCGCCTACAATCCGGGTCCCGACCATCGATTCGAAGCCGGCGACTTCATCGGCGTCATCGGACGACCGCCGCAGGTGGAGGCGATCACGCGCATGGCGCGCGGTTGATTCGGCGCGAAGTCTTCGAACTCACTGCACGATGTGGCGCCATCGTGCGCGCCACGCCGCGTACTGCTCCACCGCCTCGATCGCGTGCAGCTCGGAGAGCATCTCTTCGAGCGTCGCGACGTCGATGGAATCGTCGATGTTCCCTGCGCGCGCTTGCTCGAGCGCATTCATGATTCGCGAGCGCATTTCGGTGATCTCGGTCGCGATGCTCTCGACTTCTTTGCGCGCGAGCAGCCAATCAAGGGGAGCGTCTTCGGGAATCACGTCGGACGACGCGGCCAGCGTCCGCTCGATCGCTTGGAGCCGGGAGTCGAGCGTCTGTCGCGTGCGCGCGACTTCGGCCGCGAGTCGGTCGACCGCCGCGACGAGTGCGCGGTCGGTCGCCGTGTCGGGCTGCGGCTCGCGATGCGGCGGCAGTGAGGAAGCGGGTACCGGCCCTCCTTGCGAGGCGTCGTCGTGTGACGAGGCTCGGTCGAGGTAGCCGTCGACCGTTGCGCGGGCGTCGTCGAGCCGCTTGGCGTTGCGCCGCGCTTCGCGAGATTGCTCCACGGCGCGCTGCCGTTCGACCTCGGCGCGCGATTGCGCCTGGATCACGATGAAGATTCCGGCCCCGATGGACCCGAGGACGAGGGCGATGACCAAAGCGAATCGGGGACTCATGTGGGGTTTCCTCCTTTCGCGTCATGGTACCAGGACGGTGCCGTGCGATGCGAGCCCGGCAAGCCGGTTGTGCGCGATTGCCGGTGCGCTACACTCGGTGGACTCGATCTCAGGAGAACCCGCGCGACGATGACGCGACCCGCCGCACCGACGACCCCCGACCCGCTTCGCCGTTCGGCCCGATTGCGCTGGGTGTTCGCCGCCCTGTATTTCAGCGAAGGCGCGCCGATCGGTTTCATCTGGAACGCGCTGCCCGCGCGGCTTCGCGCGCAGGGCGTCGACGTCGCCGAGATCACGTCGCTCGCCGCCGTGCTCGTCTTGCCGTGGGCGTTCAAGTTCCTTTGGGCGCCGCTGGTCGACGTGCTGCGCGGAGAACGTTGGACGTTGCGTCACTGGATCCTCGCCGCGCAGACCGTGATGGTCGCGACGCTCGTTCCGCTCGCGTGGCTCGATCTTTCGGCCGACTTCGCGATGGTGCGCACATTGCTCCTCGTGCATGCGGTCGCGGCCGCGACACAAGACGTCGCCATCGACGCGCTCGCGATCCGCGTGACGGAAGCATCGGAGCGCGGTCGATTGAACGGCTGGATGCAGGCCGGCTCGCTCGCGGGACGAGCGCTCCTCGGCGGCGGCGCGCTCGTGTTGTTCTCGTGGATCGGCCACGTGGGTGTAATCGCCGTACTCGTGGCGACGACGGGTGCCTCCGCGATCCTCGTCGCGACGATGGGCGCAGACTTCGTGCGTGGGCATACGTCTTCAAGTCCGTCGACCGAGAGTCGTCGCGGCGCGGCGGGTCGGCTCGCTCGCGCGGCGCGATCCGCTCTCGCGCGACCGGCGACGTGGTTCGGGATCGCCTTCGCGCTCACGGGCGGCGCGGCGTTCGAAGCGCTGGGCGCGATCGCAGGTCCGATGCTCGTCGATGCGGGCTTCACCGAGGAATCCGTCGGCATCGTCCTCGCGGGACCCGTGATCGTCGGGATGGTCGCGGGCGCGCTCCTCGGCGGGAGACTCGCGGATCGATACGGTCACGCTCGCATGGTGATTCTCGGGATTCTCGCCGTGTCGGGGAACGTGGCTCTCGTGGGAGCGGTGCATGCGGCTGGCCAGGCCGCGGCGCCCGGGCTGCTGCCGATTCTTCTGACGACGAACGCCGTCGCAGTCGGTATCCTCACGGCATCGTCGTACGCGTTGTTCATGGATCTCACACATCCGGGTTTGGCCGCCACACAGTTCAGTGCGTTCATGGGAGCGACGAGTGCATGCGAGTCGTGGGCCGCGTTCCTGGTCGGTCGGCTCGCGGCCGAGCACGGCTATGCGGTCGCACTGTTCGTGCTCGCAGCGCTGCCGATCGCGTCGGTCGTGCTCGTGGCGTCCATCGCGGCGACAAGGAGGAACGATTCAGGGGAAGGTTCTCGGGAGGTTCGCGTCTAGCAGTCGGCTAACGAGGACGCGAGCGAGGATGACGAACGTGGGAGGTCGGGGCATGGTCTTGTCGCGAAGAGCTACTGGGGGAGCTCGGCGCTGCATCGGATGCGGCCTCGTGGTGTTCGTGAGTGTCGTCGTGTCTGTCGCGGCGCGGGCGCAGGATCCGATGACGGAGGTGACGCCGGACGTGCGCTCGTCCGAGGGCGTCGCGATCCTCGAGCGCGAGTCCGTCACCGCGTTCGCGCGAGGCGGCGCGTACCATGCGACGATCACGGGACGTGCCGTCGATCCGGATGGATATCCGACCGAAGGGGCAGTCGTCGAACTCCGTGCGAAGGATCGGGGCATCGCGTGGACCGTGGCGAGCGACACGACCGACGCGACGGGGCGCTTCCGTTTCGACGACGTCGATGTGCCGGTCTCGGTCGGATTGCAGATCGATCCGGGGTTGTCCTTGCGACCGCGCGACATCGCGATCGACGCGGCGACGAACCGCGCGACCGATCTCGGGGACGTCGTCTTTGCGCGGCGTTCGATCGTCGGCGGATCGGTTCGGTTCGACGAGGTCGGCGAGCCTGGCTCGATGCGGTGTCGCGTGAGTCTGAAGCCGCTTCTCGATGACGGCACTCCCGCACCGCCGACTCGATCGCGACGCACCGTCTCGCGGAGTGTCGTCGTGGGGGAGACGTTCGTATTGCCCGATGTCGCCGAGGGGCCGTATGCGGTCGAGCTTCGGTGGAGCGGCGAGGGCGGGATGCGGACGTACACGACGGATCGGATGCTCGCGCCGGGAGAGCGCGTGTTCGTCACGATCACGCTCGACCGCGAGTCGCTCGGGAGCGAGCCCGCCGAGAACGATCCGCGCACGAACGAATGGCTCGGTGACGCGCGACTCGAGTGGCGTTCGCTCGATGCGGACGAGGCCAAAGCTCTCCTTTCGCGGGACACACGTGCCGTGAACGGAGTCGTCGTCGACGTACACGGTCGCCCGATCGAGGGCGTGCAGCTCTCGTCGATGTCGGAGACGGCGACGGATGCCGACGGCGCGTTCACGATTCGAACGTCG
>JAUIME010000517.1 GCA_030433195.1 bacterium | reverse complement strand
GCCGCCCTTCGACGCGACCGTGTACAGGTCGCCAGCGAACGTGAACACGATGGAATCGCCGTGAATCGTCGGCGTGCGCAGGACGCGCGCTTCGTCGGCCGCCATGGCGGGCGCGAGCGCCGCGAGGGCGAGCCCGATCCACGTGACGGCAGTGATGACAACCTTCCCGTTCATTCTTCTTACCTCCAGATCGGCAATGGACCCCGGGACCGCGGGCGAACCCTCCTCGGGCCGTCACCGCGCATCCGGGATCGGATGCAGGGACTTCCACTGAGGGCTTCTTACGGCAAGACCCCGGGTCGGGGTTTAGGGAATTTCCACAATCCGCAATGTCGTCAGCGGCGCGGAGATGACTTCTCGGACTCACCCCTTCGATGAGGCGCAAAGCCTAGCAGCCCCCGGAGCCCGCGCCAAGACGCCTCTCGCGCCGCCGAGCGCCCCCACCGCGGCTTGACATCGGTCCGGCGAAACCGGAGCATGACCCTCGCAAGGCACCGTGCGACCGCGCGCTCGAGCGGCGGCGCCGGGCCCCGAACGGCCGACGAGGAGTCGCAACCGATGGCAGACGAACGAGTACCGGAATCCGGGCGCACGCCGAAGGGTGTTTCGCGACGCGGGTTCCTGAAGGGAATGGGCGGCACCGTCCTCACGACGGCGGCCCTCGGACCGGCCGCGGCCTCCGCGGCGGCGCAGCAGGCGGGCGGCGCCGGGTCGAAGTCACTCAGCGGCCCGACCGAGATCCAACTGAAGATCAACGGCAAGACGCGAAAGGTCACCGTCGAGCCGCGAACGACCCTGCTCGCGACGCTGCGCGACAAGCTGCAGCTCACGGGATCGAAGGAGGTCTGCGACCGCGGCACGTGCGGCGCCTGCACGGTGCTCGTCGACGGCCGGTCGCAGCTCGCCTGCATGACGCTCGCCGTGGACCTGCGAGGCCGCGAGATCACGACGGTCGAGGGCCTCTCGAAGGGCGACGAGCTGTCGCCGCTCCAGGAAGAGTTCGTGGCCAAGGACGCGCTCATGTGCGGCTTTTGCACCTGCGGCTTCGTGATGTCGGCCGAAGCCCTTCTGCGCGAGAACCCGAAGCCCTCCCCCGAGGAGATCCGCAAGGGGGTCGCGGGCAACCTGTGCCGCTGCGGTACCTATCCGCGCGTCTTCGAGGCGATCGAATCGGCCGCGAAGCGAAGGGAGCGATAGACCATGGCGCAGTGGAAGCCCCTCGACGAGATGTCGATCCTCGGCAAGCACTACCCGCGCGTCGACGGCCCCGCCAAGGTGTCGGGTCGCGCGAAGTACACGCACGACATGGCGCCGACGAACTGCCTGTTCGCGTACCTCGTGTCGAGTCCACACGCGGCCGCGACCGTCGAGCGATTCGACACCAAGGAAGCCGAGTCGTTGCCCGGCGTGGTGATGGTGCTCACCGACCTGCATCGTAGCGGCAACATCGCCTACGCGGGCGAACCGGTCGCCGCCGTCGCCGCCACCTCCCCCGATGCCGCTCGGTACGCGGCCACCAAGGTCCGCGTCCGCTACCAGAAAAAGCGCGCCGCGGTCGACCTCGACGCGGCGATGGAAGACGGCGCACCGCGTGTCCTGAGCGGCCGCGAGAACATCTTCCCGCCCCGCGAGCGCGGTGAAGGCAACGAGGCCGACGTCGAGCAAGCGTTCGCGAGTTCGAAGGCCGAAGTCCGCGCCGAGTACCGCACGCAGGTGCAGACGCACTCGTGCCTCGAGACGCACGGCAGTCTCGTGCAGTGGGGAGACGACGACACCGTCACGATCTGGGATTCGACGCAAGGCGTGCACTCCGTGCGCTTCCAGATCGCGCGCATGCTCGAGATTCCGCAGAACAAGATCCGCGTCATCTGCGACTACATGGGCGGCGGCTTCGGCAGCAAGCTCCAACCGGGCTGGTACACGGTGCACGCGGCGCGCATCTCGCGAGAGACCAAGATGCCCGTTCGCCTCATGCTCGACCGCGAGCAAGAGTCGATGATCGCGGGCAACCGGCCGGACAGTCTGCAGAAGATCCGCATCGGCGCCGACGATGCCGGCAAGCTCACGGCCTTCACGGCCGAAACGTATTGCACGGCGGGTCCGAGCCCGGGCGGCAACATCGCCCATCCGTTCGTCTACGAGGTTCCCGTGTGGCGGCATCGTCATCGGCAGGTCGTCACGAACGCCGGACCGGCGCGCGCGTTCCGCGCTCCCGGGCATCCGCAGGCGTGCTTCGCGATGGACTGCGCGCTCGACGAGCTCGCGCACGAGCTCGGCATGGACCCGCTCGAGATGCGGCTGCTCAACGATCCGAACCCGACGCGCCAGCAGCAGTGGAAGCTCGGCGCCGAGCGCATCGGATGGGAGCGCCGCAGCCTGAAGCCGGGGCAGACCTCGTCTCCCGACGACCCGACCAAGAAGCGCGGCTTCGGATGCGCGGCGAGCGTCTGGGCCGTCCCCGGCCGCGGCACGGCGGCACAGATCACGCTCTACCCCGACGGCGGCGTCGAGATCCGCTGCGGCACGCAGGACATCGGCACCGGCACGCGGACGATCGTGGCCGCGATCGTCGCCGAAGAGCTCGGCCTGCGCGTCGAAGACGTGCGACCGCTCATCGGCGATACCGAGTATCCGATGTCGGTCGGTTCGGGCGGCAGCATGACGATGCCCTCGGTCGCACCGGCGATCAAGAACACGGCCGAGAAGGCTCGCGCGCGCATCCTCGAACTCGCGGCCGAGCGACTCGGCGTCGAAGCCGACGCGATCACGCTCGCCGACCGCGCGGCCACGGCCGACGGCGGCGGACGCGTCGACTGGAAGACGCTGTGCTCGCTCCTCGGTGCCGAGCCGCAGACGTTCCACGGCGAGTGGGTGCAGGGTCTCTCGAGCGCCGGCGTCGCGGGATGCCAGTTCGCCGACGTCGAAGTCGACACGCTCACGGGACGCATCCACGTGCGCAAGGTCGTCGCGATGGGCGACTGCGGCCTCGTCCTCGATCGCCTGACGACCGAGAGCCAGATCAACGGCGGCGTCATCCAAGGACTGAGCTGGGCGCTGTACGAAGACCGGCTCATGGACGCGCAGAGCGGCCGGCAGATCAACCCCGGCTTCGAGACCTACAAGATCGCGGGCGCGCTCGAAATGCCCGAGATCGAGGTCATCATGATCGACGAGCCCGAGCGCGGCGTGCTCGGCATCGGCGAGCCGCCGAGCGTTCCGACCGCGGCCGCGATCGCGAACGCCGTCTTCAACGCGACCGGCGTTCGGATGCGCCAACTGCCCTTGACCCCGGACCGCGTGCTCATGGCGCTCGAAGCCTAGCGAACCGCAAGACGACCACACGAGGAGAGTCTTCTCGCATGAATCCGTTCGAATACATCGAAGCGACCTCGCTCGACGAGCTGCACGACGCGCTGTCGAACACCTGGGACGAGGCCGTGATCCTCGCCGGCGGTACCGATCTGCTCGACCGCCTGAAGGAACAGCTCCTCGAACCGAAGCGTGTGGTGAACATCAAACGCCTCGACGCACTGCGCGGCCTCCAAAACGGTTCGGGGCTCACGATCGGCGCGCTCACGACGATCGCCGAGCTCGCGGCCGACGAACGCGTCGCCGGACCGTATCGCGTGCTGTCAGAGGCCGCGTCGCTGATCGCGACGCCGCAGCTTCGCAACATGGGCACCGTCGGCGGCAACCTCTGCCAGCGGCCGCGCTGTTGGTACTACCGCTCGAAGACGACGCCGTGCCTGAAAAGCGGCGGCGCGAAGTGCTGGGCGTACGAAGGCCGCAACAAGTACCACGCGATCTTCGGCGGCGGCCCGAGCTACATCGTGCATCCGTCCGACCTCGCGCCGGCGCTGCAGTCGCTCGACGCCTCGGTCGCGATCGCGGGCGCCAACGGCGAACGCACCGTCCCGCTCGAACTGTTCTTCCAGCTGCCGAACCGGATGCTGCCGCGCGAGACGCTTCTCGAAGCGAACGAAGTCGTCACCCGCGTGGTGGTCCCCCCCGCCGCGCCCGGCACGCGCTCGACCTACGTGAAGTTCAAGGAGCTCGAGTCGCACGACTTCGCGATCTCGAGTTGCGCGGCGACATTGACGATGGACGGGCGCAAGGTGCGCAGCGCCCGCATCGTGCTCGGCGGCGTCGCCCCGGTGCCGTGGCGCGCGCGCGACGCCGAGTCGGCGCTCGCGGGCAAGACGCTCGACACGGGCTCGATCCGCGCGGCCTCGGAAGCCGCCGTGCGCGATGCCTCGCCGCTCGGCGAGAACGCGTACAAGGTGCCGCTCACGCGCAACATCGTGCGGC
>JAUIME010000516.1 GCA_030433195.1 bacterium | reverse complement strand
TGCACGTGCAGCGGGATCTTGCGGAGATCGGTGGATTCCTCGTCGAACGGGAACGGGATCTTCGCGCGGCGCAGCTCGGACCAGAGTCGCACGGGACAACTGTAGTGGACGATGTCGACGGCGCCCTCTTCGTCGATCCATTGCTCGAGGCGCTCGTTGACCTCCTCGAGGAACGAGCGTGCGTTCTGCAGCCGAAGGCGCGAGCCGTACCGTGATTTGCCCTTGGTCTTGAGGTGGGTTCCCTGGTATTTGCCGTTGCCGCGCGTCACGTACTTCTTGAATGCCTTGTGGCGGACGAGTTCGCCATCGTCGAAGTAGCCGAGAGCGGCGGCGCCGGCCTGCACGAGCACGATTATGCGTGGAGCGAGCTCGACAGGGAGGTTCTCGACGTACTGCTCGGCCGTCGTCACACCCTCGGGAATCGGCTGGACGAGGGGAGGTGTGAGGCGGAGAGCCCCCGCGGTTTCGGGGCGTGTCGTGAACGCGCGTCGCGAGTCGTCGACGAACAACTGCGCGGATTCGGCGAGTGCCGACACGCGGTCTTCGGTTTCGTCCCACGAGAATCGTTCGATCGCATCCATGACGAGATTCTATCAGCGGGGCGAATCCCCGACGGAACCCTCTCGCAACGGTTTTCTTGACTCTTCGGGCGCCGCACGGCGAGAATGGGGAGGCGAGGGCGATATCGAATGATCGGGAGGTTCCCATGGCCACAGTGTTCCGATTCGTGACGACTTCCGTTCTTCTCGCCGCGACGTGTTTCGCAGTGAGGTCCGAGGCCGCGACGATCCGCGTTCCGCAAGACTTCGCGACGATCCAGGCGGCCATCCAGGCCGCGCAAGGAGGCGATACGGTCGAAGTCGCGGCCGGGACCTACATGGAGTCGATCGACTTCCTCGGCAAAGCCATCACCGTGACGGCGGTCGGTGCGGTCGAGGCGACGGTCATCGACGGAAGCAGCGGGGGGGCGACCGTCACGTTTCAAAACGGCGAGACGCCGTCGAGCGTTCTCGAGGGATTCACCATCCGCGGCGGAAACGGCGCCGTGGTGGGAACGTCGACGATCGGTGGCGGGATCTACGTCTTCGCCGCGAGCCCGACGATCCGCGGCAACGAGATCCGGCAGAACGTCGCTTTCTTCGGCGGAGGGATCGGTTGTCTCGGTAACGGGCAAGCCGTGATCGAATCCAATCGCATCGTTTCGAATCGCGCCGAGATCAGTCAACAAGTGCAACTCGGACGTGGAGGCGGGATCTACTGCTCGGATTCCGCGGCGCCGTTCGTGATCGACAACGAGATCGTCAACAACATCAGCCAGTTTCGTGGCGGCGGGATCTTCACGGATCTGTCGGCGGGTCCGTTTCTCGAAGGCAACGTGATCGCCGGCAACCAGACGGGTGTCGAGGGAGCCGGACTCGCCGTGATGGCGGGTTCGAACGTGATCGCCGGGGGCAACGAGTTTCGCGCCAACATCTCGGGAGTCCGCGGCGGGGCCGTACACGTCGAAGAGGCGACTCTGCGCGCGACCGAGAATCTCCTTCACGAGAATCGTTGTGGCCAGTACGGCGGCGCCGTGAGTCTCGTGACGGGGACCGACGAGACCGTGTTCGACCGCAACCGGATGCTGCGGAATGTCGCGGATCAAGGCGGAGGTGCGATCTACGTGACGAACGCGCGGCCGACGTTTCGCGGCAATCTGGTCGCCTTCAACGAAGCGGGGTGCGGCGAGGCGACGTGTGGTGGCGGGGGCCTCTTCGCGTCGACTGGAGCCCGGCCGCTCCTGATCAACTCGACGTACTTCGGCAACACGAGCGAGGCACAAGGCGGAGCGGTGTTTTCGTTCGCGGTCTCGCGTCCGGTCATCGTGAACGGCATCTTCTGGAACAACCGAGGCGCGGGCGACGCGGAGATCACCGTCGACATCTCGGACATTCTCGTCGAGACGTCGATCGTTCGCGGCGGCTGGCCGGGGACGGGAAACCTCGACGCCGATCCTCGATTCGTCGACGGAGATGCCGGCGACTTCCATCTTCGCCTCGGATCGCCTGCGGTCGATACGGGGGCGCCACGCAGCGATCTCGGGGACGTCGACCTCGACGGCGATCCGCGGATCGTCGACGGCGATCCGTCGCTTCCGCTCGTCGTGGATCGTGGGGCGGACGAGCTGCGACGCGAAATCGCAGCGCGCTACGGGACGGTCGGTGCCGCCGCCGGGCGCGTCGAGTCGATCCTCACCGTGAACGGCAGCGCCGGCGACGTGGAGCGGCGCGTGGTCGTCGCGGCCGGCGCGCCGATCTTCGTCGACTTGGCGGCTCCGTCGGCCGGTCCGATGCCCGCGGGCTTCGCGCTCTATCTGTACGAAGACGAGCCCGACGTGGCGACCGTATCGAAGCTCCCGCAACAGCTCGGGACTTCGGGCTTCCCGTTCCCGATCCGAGGCGGACAGCCGCGATTCGTCTGGAACACGCTCGGGCACGAACCCAAGCTCGGGACGCCCGACTTCCCGGCGATGCCGGCTCCCACGCGAGTCGTCGACGCACCGGGGGGCACGGGGCTGCAAGTGCGGGTGACGCTGCAGGGGCTGGTGCTCGACGATGGTTCCGCCGCGAACGTGGCGGGTAGCCTCACGAATGCCGTCGTGCTCGAGATCCAGTGACTCGAGACGCGGGGCATCGGTACGCGGTCGTGGGGCGAGGGGAGGGCGGCTCGTGCGGGTGCCAGGCGCGTCGCGGGGCGATCAGGCGAAGAGGTCGAGAACCGCTTCGCTCGCTTCGTTGATCGACTTCAGGACCGACGTGGAGTACTCGATCCCGGCCGAGTCGATCTTGACCTGAACGGCGTCGGACGCGAGGTCGCTCGAGCCGCTCGCGATGCGGCCCGTCGTCTGGGCGAGGCTGGCCTCGTGGGCGTGAATGGCTTCGAGGGCGTTGTGAGCGGCCGAGCCGAGTCCGTCGATCATGGGTTCTTCTCCAGCGTTGGGTGTACGTTTCCCGGCGTTCATTATCGGAGATTCCCGCCGAGGCTTGAGCGGGAAAAGGGAAGTCCGGGCAGGCGGCGTGAATCCGTCGCGGCGGCGGCCTTTTCTATAGTGCGGGGAGACGTCTCGCTGCCGGAGCGGCGCCGGATCCCGCGTCCGCACGGCCGCGGGCCTGCTTGGAGATTCGCATGTCGATCGTGTATCTCAGCCGCCGCGCGACGTTCAGCGCATCGCACCGCCTCCACAGCCGGGAGATGTCGGACGAAGAGAATCGTGAGTTGTTCGGCAAGTGCAACCACCCGAACGGACACGGCCACAACTACACCGTGGAGGTGATCGTGCGCGGCGAGGTCGATCCTCGATCCGGGATCGTGATGAACCTCGCGGACCTGAAGAGCATCCTGCAAGACGCCGTGCTCGACGACTTCGATCACCGCAATCTCAACGTCGACCTGCCCGATTTCGAAGACGTGAATCCGACCGCGGAGAACATCGCGATCGCGATCTGGCGGCGGCTCGAGCCGTGCTTGCCGGACGGGCTCCTGCACGAAATTCGCTTGCACGAGACCGAGAACAACCTCGTGATCTATCGCGGCGAGTGAAGCGCGCCACGACCGCGTGTCACCAGCGTGTGTGTCACCAGCGTGTGTGTCACCACCTGTCGTAGTCGTGCATTTCGGTAGGGTCGATGCGGAGGTACGGGCCGAGCCACCGGACGATGACGTAGAGCGGAATCGTGTCGACGAGCGCGGCACCCGCCTTGAAGGCGTAGTTGCTCAGCATCAACCCCACGAAGACCGAGAGCGCCATCTCCCCGCCGACGAACTGGCGACCGAACACGACCGAGATGACGACGATCGAGTCGACGAGCTGGCTCGCGAGCGTGCTTCCGTTGTTGCGCAGCCAGAGGTGCTTGCCTTTCGTGAGCCGCTTCCAAAAGTGGAACAAGTAGACGTCGCAGAACTGCGCGGCGAGGTAGGCGAGCATCGAGGCGAACACGGACCCCGCCGTGCACGCGTACAGGATCCGGAAGAGCTCGGTGCGTTCGGAGACCGTTTCGCCGGTGGCGAGCGTGATCTCGCTCGCGAGCTCGAGCTCTTGCCAGCCGGGCTGGGCCGCTTCGGGAGCGGCGGGCATCGCTTGGCCGAGCCAGACGAAGCCGATCACGACCAAGTTCACGACGAAGCCGCACCACACCACGAACGACGCGCGCTTGCGCCCGTAGAGCTCGCCGATGAGATCCGTACACAGGAACGTGAGCGGGTAGGGCAGAACACCGACCGCGATCGTGAGCGGTCCGAGCTGCACGAAGCGCGTGATGCCGAGGATGTTCAACATC
>JAUIME010000515.1 GCA_030433195.1 bacterium | reverse complement strand
CCATCGCGACCCGCTCGCACGGCTGGCCGAGCTCGAGGTCGACGCCGTCGTGAATCTCTCGGCCTCGCCGTGGATCGTCGGCAAGGATCGCTTCCGCGCGGACATGATCCGCTCGCACGCCGCGCGGCTCGGTGCCCCGTTCCTGCAGACGAACCTCGTCGGCGGCAACGACGACTTGATCTTCGACGGCAACAGCGTCGCCTACGCGCCCGATGGCACGCGCCTCGGCCACGGTCGCGCTTTCGAGGAAGACCTCGTCGTGATCGACCTCGACGCTTCCGCTGCGGATCCCGCCAACGTTTCGCCCGAAGCCACCGAACCCGACGTCGAAGGCGACGTGTTCCGAGCGCTCACGCTGGGCGTACGCGACTACATGGGCAAGACGGGCTTTCGCCGCGCGATCCTCGGCCTGAGCGGCGGGATCGATTCGAGCGTCGTCGCCGCGATCGCCGCGGAAGCCATCGGTCCGCAGAACGTGCTCGGCGTGGCGATGCCGTCGGCGATCTCCTCGGACGAGAGCCTCGAAGACGCCGAGCAACTCGCCGAGCTGCTCGGGATCGAGTTCCGGGTGCTGCCGATCGCGCCGCTCGTCGACCGGTTCACCGAGTCGCTCGCCCCGTCATTCGAGGGGCTCGAAGCCGACATCACGGAAGAAAACCTCCAGTCGCGCATTCGCGGCACGCTGCTCATGGCACTCTCGAACAAGTACGGCTCGCTGGTGCTCTCGACGGGGAACAAGTCCGAGATGTCGGTCGGCTACTGCACCCTGTACGGCGACATGAACGGCGGGCTCTCGGTCATCTCCGACGTTCCGAAGCTCCTCGTCTTCTCGCTCGCGCGGGCGATGAACCGCGAGGGCCGGCGCATCCCCGAGCGCGTCATCACCAAGCCCCCCTCGGCCGAGCTGCGTCCCGACCAACTCGACACCGACTCCCTCCCCCCCTACGAGGTCCTCGACCCGATCCTCAAGGCCTGGATCGAGGACGGCGCGAGCGTCGAGACGATCGTCGAGAGCGGCTTCGACCGCCCCGTCGTCGAGCGCATCGTTCGGCTCGTGCTGCGAAACGAGTACAAGCGGCGGCAAGCCGCGCTCGGCCTGAAAGTGACCTCGAAGGCCTTCGGACTCGGACGTCAGATCCCGATCGTCAACCGCTACGGCGTCTGATCCCACCCCCTCCCTCCGCGATTCCCATCGCCCGAGTCGCCGACCATCCCCTCTGCACCTCCCTCCAAGCACCCATTTATCAGCAAGTTACAGCCCTACAGCTTTTTTCTCATCCGGCTTCAAGGACATTCGGCGAACTGGACGATATTAGCTAGTGTCCCGGCCCGAAGCCGGGACCGGCCAAGAACCAGGAGCAGATCCGATGACGATTCGACTGAGAAATCTCGAGAATCGAGAGCGCATCGAAATCCTTCGCAACATGCACGATCCGCAGCAGGACCCGGCGTTCCGGCAGCGGCTGAAGATCGTGTGGTTCGCGCACCAGGGATGGTCGGCGCCGCAGATGAAATCGATGGTCGATCTGCATCCGGCGACGGTCCGCAAATGGATCCGCAAGTTCAACGAACGCGGAATCCAGGGGCTTCGCGTGCGGCGAGGCGGCGGTGCACCGGCGAGGATCACGCTCGGCCAGAAGGCCGAGATCATCCGCGTCGCGTCCAAGGAGCCGAACGAGCTCGGCCTGTCGTTCCGACGCTGGTCGCTCCCGAAGATCCGCGACTACTTGCGACGAGAGGAGATCGTCGACGAGGTCAGCACCGAGTGGATCCGCAAGATCCTCCGCTCGGCCGGCATTACTCTGTCGCGCAGCCGCGTTCCCGCGCAGACGCAGACCGAGACCGCCGCTCCGCGTCGCGAAGGCAGCGTCCTCGTCGAGCGCAAGTCGCGCCCGACGATCGCCTCGAAGAAGGTCGAGTCGCACCCGCACGGAGTCAGCAAGTCGAGCTGACCGCCGATCCGCGCTGAAATCCATGAGACATCCCTGCGAGCTCCGTCGCCGAACGCGACGGGGCTCGTTGCATTTCCCCCTTCGCCTCGAGAGGACATCCGCGCGTCCTCGAGAGGACACACCCCCCGCCCTGCCCGCGTCTCATCCACCAATCCCAGAAAGTCGTCTTTTGGTGTGAACGATCGTCGTTCGTCGGTTTCGAAGCGTTCTGCGACGGTCCCCCGATGTCGACGACGCGATGTGGAACGGCGTTTGTGTTCCTCCTCTCCCCACGAAGGGACCGCCGGTCTTCTCGCCTCGTGCGAACGCGAGTCGGGAAGCGGCCATCGAAAAGGAGGTCACGATGCAATCGAACCGACTACGCATCGGGCTCGGCGCCGCCGCGCTCGCCGCGATCTTCTCATGGCTCGTGATGCGCATCGAGGCGCCGGCGATCACGGCGAACGACCTCGCGACCGACACCTCGGACGGATCGTTCGAACCGACCGTCGAATCGCGCCCCGAGCCGACGATCCGCGACCACGGTTCTCGTCCCGTGCTCCGAGACGAAGCTCGAGGCGAGGGACAACCGCTCGCCGAGACTCGCACCGGAAGCCTCGCGCGGCGAATCGAGAGAAGCATCGACGCGATGGACGTCGCCGAGATCCAGCGAGAACTCGGAGAGTTGGCCGGCATCGACGAAGAATGGCTGAAACGCGACGGTATCGATCCGCGCGCGTTCGCCAAGCGACTCGCCGCCGTCGCGGGACGCGGGTTCTCGCTCGACCCGCTCTCGAGCGGAGCCCGTTTCGAGCGCACCGAACCCGACGACGACGAGGACGTCGCGCCGCTCGCATTCTCGTCTTCGCTCGACGAAGTGCATGGGGCCCTCGCGAGCACCCTGCAGTTCTCGCCGAGTGACGTCACGATCCGAGCGCACGTCTCGAGCGATGCGATCGGTGAAGCTCACGAGCCCGTGCTGATTCGTTGGATCGATGTCGCGGGCGCTCGAATCGAGATGATGCAAGCCGTCCGCCTCACTCCGGACGCCGGCTCGGGAACCCGCAGCTTCGCGATGCGCCGCCCGGAGGGATGGTCCCTCGGAACGCGCGACGTCGAAGTCTACGCGCTGACCGACGGGCTCCCTCAGATCGCCGCCGGATCGTTCGAGATCGTCGACGCCGAGGCCCTCCATTGGCTTGACGCTACGAGCTCGATCGAGATCCGCCGTGTCGGCGACGACGCCGCGGAGAACTACCTCGATGCGCTCCGGACCGAGAACGGTAGCGTGCGAATCGGAGTGCGCAGTGTTGCCGACCTCACCGGTGCGGTTCTTCGACTCGCCCCGGCGATGGGTTCGGGCGGACCTCTCGAGATCACGCTTCGGGCCGACGCGGACGAGTCCGCTTGGTGGTCGGCCGAGCTCGATGCAGACCTCGAGCCCGGAATTTGGGAAGCGCGCGTCGAGCGCTTCGGGAGCTTGTTGGAACGCAAGTCGTTCCGATCCTTGGCCCGCTGAAAGGAAAGGAGAAGGACCATGCAATCCGAGGAAACCCGTCATCGCATCGTCGTCGTGGTCGCGGTCGTCATCGCGGCGCTCGCCCTCTCGGCGGGCTGCAGCAGTCGCGGTCATCGCCGCGCGCACGTACCGCCGCCGCCGCCCCCCGCGGGCATCTGCCTTGGAAACGTTCATCCGGGCGACATCGTCGAGTGGGAAGCGGCCATCGACTATCCGGGCGACGTCGACGAGTTCGTGATCGATCCGTCCATCGTCCCCGGGGACCTGCTCGTGCGCATCTTCGGGCAGACCTACGGTCTCGACATGGTGTTCGAGATCTACGACCCGCTCGGCAACTGGATCGACACGGTCGACGACACCATCGGCTACGACCCGGAAGCGCTCTACGAACTCGACATCTGCGGGCCGTGGATCGTACGCGCCTACGCGTATGACGACTCCGTCGGCCCCTACGACCTCTATACCGAGTACTTCTGACACCGTAAACGGAAGTACCGAGGGCCGGGAGAGATGCCACCCTCTCCCCGGCCCTCTCTTCTCGACACCGACACCGCGCACGGCAGCGGCAACGGGCTCGACAACGAATGCGAGCATCGTTGCGAATCCCCTCCTCGTTCACATCCCGCGACGACTCGCAACTCGAAGCGATGCGATTCGCGAGATCCGCGCGACACTTCGCAACCAACTCGGCTTCGCGGAAAAAATCCCGATGCGCGAAAGCTGATGCACGCGCACGAGTTACGCGACTTCCGTCGCTCTTCCCCGCGCTTCGGCATCCACCTTGCGATTCCTCCCGCCACTGCGAATACCCTTGGATAACGATGGAGGCTGGTCATGAATTGCGGACGACGAACCCTCGGGGTGGGCA
>JAUIME010000514.1 GCA_030433195.1 bacterium | reverse complement strand
GCCTCAGTGGCATCGACACGCTTTCCGAAGCCACCGAAGTGAACGTGCGCATCGGTGGCAGGCTCTCCATTCGCGTCGACCACGCGGCCATGCAGGGTACCCTCGGGCCCCATCACGCTGCGCGCCGCGACGCGAGCCGAGTCGCTCGGAACGTCGATGTCGACACGGCCTATCGGATACCCCTCCGCCGTCACCCACGCCGTCCACATTCCCGCACAAACGTCGCGCACTGTCGCACGCCCGTCGGCCAACTCGCCACGCGACGTTCGGTACCCGCCCGCTGGCCGTTCGTCGGCGTGGAGGATCATCTGAACCTCGAGCGCATCGACCGGCATGCCGCCAGCGTCGACGATGTCGAGTTCGACAACCGCTTCGCCTGTTCGGCGTCGCTCGACGATGATGCGCGCATCGCGATCCCCACCCTCGACGACGTCGTCCAAGAGGCGGTGGCGACCCCATCGCCAACCGGCCGGCGGATCGGGAAGAAACAACCGAGCCCCCCACGATCCCACGGTCGTGCGATCGCAAGCGAACCTCCCTTGCGCATCGGTCCACGGATCGTCGGGCAACGCGACGCGATCGAGATCCCGATTCTGGATGAAGTGGACCTGTGCACGGGCGATGGGGCACCCCTCCGAGTCGACGACGACACCGGCGATCGGCGCCGCGTCTTCCATGCGGATCTCGACGTCGGAAGCATCCTCGGTGCTCGAAAGTGCGACGGACGTCCCGAAGTGCGTGAACCTTGCAGCCTCGGCCCGGATGGATACCGGCCCGTGAGCCGGATCGAGCCCTTCGAGGAGGAACCACCCATCGGCATCCGATACCGTCTCGTGCGAACCGGTGTGGATTCGCGCATCGGCAACGGGCGCGGAGTCCGGGCCCGTCACGCGTCCCTCCACCCTGCCACGCCGCAGTCTTGCGAGCGTCAGCGCGAGTTTCCTCTCGCCGAAAGGAATCAGTGCGACTCTTCGATCCGTGATGGCCGTGAATCCTTCGGCTGCACACCATAGAGTGTACTCCGCCATTTCACCGTCGATCGCGAGACGACGGAACTGCGCCCTACCTGAGTCATCGGTCGTCTTGCAAAAGAGCGACCTTGTCGCCTCTCGCCGTTCGAACGCCGTTCCGGCGCGTTCCGAACCGAGCGGTGAAAAGCGTGCGACCGCGATCACCGTCGCTCCCGCGACCGGCTGGCCCGATTCGTCGCGCACGTCGACTTCGAGTCGACCGCTCGGCCGCAGAACGACGTCGACCGAGGCCTCGAGCCGGTGTTCCGGAAACTTCATTTCGCCCCACCCGAGCCCGTCGTCGGTGATCGCGAACAAGACCGCGTACGGACTCGCACGTCGAATTCGCTCGGTAAGGACGAAAGCCCCGTCCGAGTCCGATCGCCCAACCGGATGGCTCCGCTGCAACAGCGACTCGGCACCGTTCGGATGCCCGACACCGAGAAAGAGCGCAGCGTCGGCGACCGGATTGCCCTCGAACGTGATGACTCGACCCCGGACACGCGTACCGACATGAAGCGTCAACTCCCCGAGATCGAGGACATCGCCGACTTCGGGGAGGATCGGAAAGGCGCGCCGATTCGGCCACGAGTCGTCCCGATGGACAGCAAAGTCCGGATGCGTCACGCGCACGGTTCCGCGCACGCGATACGGCGACATTCCGAAGACCGATTCCGGTACCTCCGCTTCAGGCATCGGCTCGGTGATGACTTCGAACGTTCCGTCGGCGCCGCTGATCGCCCGGCATCGGTGCAACGTATCGTCACCCGCGCGAAACCCGAATGCGACCCGTGCCGCCGCGACAGGCTCGCGAGTCCCCGCCGCAATCACGCGCCCACGCACGACCGAGCCCGGCGGACGCGATTCGGTCGAGCTCGCCCCCGCCGCACGCTGAGACGACGACTCAGCCGGGAACTCCAGCCCCGTCTCGACGACACTCGATTCGGCGCTCGCTCCGACTTCGATCGACGGATCGGCGAAAGCCGGGTCCTCCGCATCAAGCAGAAACTCGACGACCGTCGACACCGGCTCGGCTTCCACGGGGAGGGATACCTGCCCCTCGACGACCGCGCGCGCTGCGGCCCGAGTCTCTCGCAAGTCGTTCGCATCGTCGTTCGATCCACGCGATCCGATGTAGGCCACGAACACGAGAGCGCACGCCGCCACCCCGATCGCCGAGCCGACGACGACCGGGGCGGATCCTCCTCCCGCACCGGAAGCCGCGGACGAAGCACCGGACGGTAGCCCCGATCCGGCGCGAACGGAGCCGAGTGCGAGCAGCGCCCCGAAACAAGCGCGCGGATCGTCCCCGTGGCGCGCCACGAGGTCGCTTCGAAGCGCCGCGAGTCCTCGCTTCAAGCGCGCCTTCACCGTCTCCAGATCTACGTCGAGGCGGCTTGCGATCTCGCGCGGCGGCAACGCTTCGAGGTACCTCAGCACGACCACCTCGCGCTGCCCGCTTCCGAGTGAGTCCACGGCATCGAGAACGTCGCGAACGAGCTCCATCTCCGCGACCGCGTCGAGAGTCGACCGCGTCGCCTCGCCACGAGCCGCTCGACGCTCGCGTCGCTCGCGCCGCTCTCGAGTACGAGTCGTTCGACCCGCGCGGTTGCGCAAGACGGTACCGAACCAGGCACGCCACGAACGCACGAAGGTCGGACGCTCCAGAGCGACCACCCACGCATCCTGTTCGAGATCGTCCGCGTTCTGCAAGTCTCGGGTCAGCGTTCGTGCGACGCGGCGGACGAACTCCGCGTGTCTCTGCACGACTTTCGGATCGAAGGGGGTCGACTCGGCCACCATGCACTCTCCTGTCTCAGGTCGCGATCATCCCGGGCCATGCCGGAAAAGTCCAGAACCACGAGAAGGGAGCCCGCCGGCTACCGATCGGGGGCGCCGAATCCGAAGCGCCCACCGGAATCGCGGGATCCGATTCCGACCGGACGTCCGGTGTTCGGACCTCCGATCGGAGTTTCGGCCGCGGCGCCTCGTCGAATCAATAGGCGACGAACGGGAGGAGCATCGACAGCCCGATGAGCAGGATGATGATCCACTCGAGAACTTCCAGGCGGATCGTCGACTGGAGTGTGGTCATTCGCTCGTAGTTGCCCTCGAGCAGCCGCAGCTTGCGTTCGATGCTGTCGATCCACGCCGGCAGGTGGAAGCGCTCGGCGCAGGTTCGGTAGACGCGAGCGAGGTAGTCGTCGCCGATGAGCTTGAGCGCGTGCCGGACGCCCTCGAAGTGGCGACTGCATTCGATCTGGAAATTGGCCAGGCGCGACATCCGCGCCGCCTCCGATCGAACGACGAACTGCCGGAACCAGTTGCGGGGCCCCGTCAACTGCGCGCCCGCGAACGAACGATCGATGCTCGTATCGAGCTGATGGTCGAGGAGCTGCATCTCGAGGAGTTGGACGTTCGCGTGTTCGAGGACCGTGCGGATGTCGTCGCGGTCGGCGTCGAACACGAGCGCGGTCATCCAGTCGACCAGGACGAGGTCGGAAGGCGAGTACGACGTCGCGTGCGCGAGCGCGTCTCTGACCTCCTGGCCCGAGAGCATCTCGCGCTCGGCCCTCAAGATACGCGCGGTCTCGGGCGCGTACGTCGTCGTGAAATCGCCGATCGACGCCCCTTCGATCGAATCGATCTCGAAGATCCGATAGTCTTCCATGAGTTCGCTGACGGCGGCGCGTTCGATCGCTGCTCCCAAACGCTCCACGGTCGCACGAGCGATCGCCGCAGAAGCCGCGGCGATCTCGGCACGGTCGTGGAGCTCGCTGCTGAACGCGACCAGTGTTTCGAGATCCGCACAGAACGGAACGCGGAACCGCAGGGAAATGGCGCCGAAGTCGTAGAGTCGGCACTCGACGCAACGGCTCGTTCGACCGTGCTCGAAGTCGAGCGTCGGCTCGTCGAGCTCGACGATCAAAGGCGGCGGATCGTACCGGACCGAGCGCGGCGCGCGGTGCTGCCGCAGCAGGTCCCCCCGCTTCGAGAAGCGCTGCAGACGCGCCGCGGCTTGGTCGAGATCGATGGAAAGACCGATGTCGTAAGCGCAGAGCACGTAGCACGAGCCCGTGAGCTTCACGGCAGAGGGCGATCCGTTACTGTCGTCGTTGCGATACTCGTCGACGAGGTCGAGAGCGAGTCGAGGCATGGGTTTCGGAACTCCGATCGAAGAAGGGCCGGCGCCGAACACGACGCCCGCGAGGTCCGTGCGCCGCAGCGCCAGCACGTCGCGGATGTGATCACCGCGCTTCGAGAGGTCCTGGTCCACCTGCCCGAGCCGCGCCTCCATCCGGTAACCGCCCGCCG
>JAUIME010000513.1 GCA_030433195.1 bacterium | reverse complement strand
CCTCGGGGTTCGAGACGTCATCCAGGAAAGCCGCGTCTCGCGACGCGCCACGAGTACCCGGTTCGCGGGTACGAATCTCATCGAAAGGGGTAGGTCGTCGTGGGGTCGGTACTGACGAGTTTTTCGGCCAATGACGGGACGCGCCTGACCGTGACCCACGGTCGCTGTGACCGCGTCGTCCCGCAGGGCCCGGACGCGATCTCGCTGCGCGCCGAGCGCTGCGAGCCCAACATGCTGACGCGGATCCGCGTCGACGGTCGGGACTTCGAGCGTCACATCTTCGTGCACTGGCATCACCGCGCCGCATCGCCGCCGTTCGGCATGTTGCTCGCGCCCGGTGGAGACATCTTGTTCGTGGGCGGCGGTACGTTGTCGGCGTCGATCGCGCTGCGCGAAGCCGAAGTGCTGCATTCGAACGAAGTCGAGCACTTCTGGGGCTTCCAACGGCGGCGCGACACGATCCTCGAGATCGGTGAGCGCGAGTGTCGCGTCTACGACCTCCGCGGCCATCTGAGCGGCTGCGTCCCGGTCGATCCGCCGTACGAGATCCGCGAAGGCGACGGCGGCCTCGAGTTCCACTCGGACGAAACCGAGATCGAGCGCCTCGCCTGGGCCTGAGAAGCGTACGCGGAACGGGCTGCTATGCGTCGGGGAGTTCGAGGCGGAGGATCTTGCCGGCCGCGCTGCGCGGGATCGCGTCGACGAAGCGCACGTCGTGCGGGACCTTGAACGGCGCGAGCGATCGCGTGCAGTGGGCGACGATCGCGCGGTCGTCCGGGGTGGCGTCCGGGCGCGCCACGACGAAGGCCACCACGCGTTCGCCGCGGACCGGATCGGGCATTCCCTTCACGGCGGCGTCGGCGATCGACTCGTGTTGGTGCAGTACGGCTTCGACTTCGGCCGGGTAGACGTTCTCGCCGTTGACGATGATCATCTCCTTGATGCGACCCGTGATGCTCAAGAAGCCGTCGTCGTCGAGTCGGCCCATGTCGCCCGTGCGATACCATCCGTCCTCGAGCACGCGTGCGGTCTCTTCGGGCTTCTCGTAGTAGCCGAGCATGACGTTGTCGCCGCGCACGCGGATCTCGCCATCTTCGCCCGTCGCGCAGGGGTTTCCCGCGTCGTCCGTGATCGCGACGTCGACGTCGGGGATGGGCGGACCGACCGTACCGGGCTTGACGCGACCGAGCATCGGGTTGACCGACACCACGGGCGAACACTCCTGCGGCCCGTAGCCCTCGACGATCTCGATCCCGAAGCGATCGCGAAACTGCTCGAACAGCGGGACGGGTAGCGGCGCGGCGCCCGAGAGGAACACGCGGCAACTCGAGAGGTCGTAGTCGGCGGGGTCGCACGTCTTGAGGAACACCGAGTACATCGGCGGGACGCCCGCGAAGAACGTTACTCGATACGACTGGATGCGCTCGAGGATGCGCGGCGGCACGAAGCGCGATTCGAGGAGATTCGTCGCGCCGAGTCGCAGCCCCAAGAGCAGCATCGCGGTCGCCGCGTAGCCGTGGAACAGCGGCAGCACCGTGAGGAACGTCTCGTGGTCGTCCCACTCGCGAACGCGGGCGAGCGACTCGACGTTCGCGCGCATGTTGCGATGCGAGAGCAGGATTCCCTTGGGGCGGCCGGTCGTGCCGGAGCTGTAGAGGATCGCGGCGACGTCGTCGTCGCGCGTCGGGGCTGCCGCGCGGGGCGAGCCGCCGCCGACGAGCGCGTCGAACGAGACGGCGCCGGGCGCGCGTGTCTCGGCGCTCGCTTCGGACGTGCCGACGAGCACGGTGCGCTCGATCGTCGGGGCCGCCGCACGAGCGTCCGACGTGGCGTCGAGCGCGCTGTCGAGAAGGACGATCGCGCGAGGACGGCATTCGGCGAGGATGTCGCCGAGCTCCTTCGTCGCGAGCGCGGGGTTCAGCGGCACGATGACGGCGCCGATGCGGATCGTCGCGAGATACGCGATCGCGAACTCGATTCGATTGGGCAAGAGCAGCGCGACGCGGTCGCCGGCGCGGATGCCGAGCGCGTCCGCGAATCCGCCGGCGAGCTTCTCGACGGCCGTCGCGAGCTCGCCGTATCGAAGCGTGCGATCGTCGGCGATGAGCGCGGGGCGACTCTCGATCGCGGGAGCGATCTCGCAAGCCAGCCGGGAGAGGTTCGCATTCGTCATCGGGAGCGGCGTCCTCCGTTGTCGGTGTCGCTTGCGGGCTTCTCGCTCTGCTCAGGCGTTGGGGAACCCGCGTCGCGCGCGGGCTTCTCGCCCTCGGGTCGCGAGCCGGAGCCATCGGAATCGCGCGCACCCTCGATCCATGGCTTCAGGCCGTCGGCCGAGCGGATGTGTAGGTCGCGCTGCGGGAACGCGATCTCGATGCCCGCCTTGCGAAGCTCGGTCTCGATGGTCATGTTCAGGTCGTGGACGAGGTCCGGCCAGTAGTCGCGCGTGGCGATGAACACGCGCAGCTCGAAGTGGAGCGTGCTGTCGCCGAAACGCCGAAACAGAATACGCGGCGCCGGATCGTCGAGCACCCAACGGCATTGCTTGGCAACTCGCATCAGCGTGTCGTGGGCCAGTTGTGTATTCGATCCGTACGCGATGCCGACCGGGATGATCTCGCGCGTGACAGGATCGCTGAGCGTCCAGTTGATGAGCTTGTTGGTGATGATGTCGCGGTTCGGGATGATCATCTCGCGCCGGTCCCAATCGCGAAGCGTCGTCGCGCGCATGCGAATTCGCGACACGCGCCCTTCGACGTCGCCGACCGTCACGACGTCGCCGACGCGTACGGGTCGTTCGAAGAGGATGATGAGCCCCGACACGAAGTTCGCGAAGATCTCCTGCAATCCGAATCCGAGTCC
Source organism: bacterium (assembly GCA_030433195.1). Lineage (GTDB taxonomy): Bacteria > Planctomycetota > JACOTG01 > JACOTG01 > JAUIME01 > JAUIME01. The sequence goes on along the minus strand of JAUIME010000513.1, from coordinate 1,468 downwards.
GAACGATACCGCGGCCACGATCCATTGCACCTTCGACCAGCCGATGCCGATCGACGTGAACGCGATCGCCACACCGGCCGCGGTGATGCCGTAGTTCGCGATCGTGGTGATCGCGTAGCGTTCCCCGGCGCCGATCGGCAGTCGTTGCAGCAAGACGATCTCGAGCAGCGCGGGGAGCTTCTTCGCGATGAATAGCGCGCCGACGAGGATCGCGAGCCCGAACAAGAGATCCGCGAGCGTGACAGGCACGATCTTCGTGATCGTCTCGACGATCTCGCGTCCTTCGCTGTCGGGGCGCGTCTCGGTCGCCTCGACCGTGTTCGACATGATCTCGAACTTGCGCAGGATCCCGAGCGCCGGCATGACGTCGATCCACGCCCAGGCGATGAGCACGAACGCGGCGGCTCCGAGTACGGTGCGCGTGAGTTGGCGCGCTTGCGTGCTGACCTCGACGATGTCGATCTCGCTCGCGGCCGAGGAATCGGCGGCCGGGACGGTTTCGGGTGCGTCGCCCTCGGTCTGCGCTTCGGCGCGTTCGCGCGCGAGCCGCCGGCGCTCTTCGAACTGCTGCAACCGGATTCGCTTGCGCGCGAGGCGCAGCCCCTGCATCGTCATGCCGATCGCGATCACGTAGGCGAGCAACACCCACAACGAGATCAGCAGCGTCCCCGAGAGGCGAAGCGCGGTGTAGTAGTAGCCGAGCGTCGCCACCAGGAACAGCGAGCCCGGGAGCACGGTTCCGACGACGCACTGGAACGTCAGCACACGGTATTCCCACGACGTATGCGACATCTCGGCGTGCGCACGGACACGCGGGTTCAAGATCCGGAAGAAGAAGACGATGATCGTCCCCATCGCCGTCAGGTAGGCGATGCGGCCGAGGGTCGCCGACCAGAGGTCGCGACCCGGGACGCCCTCGACCGTCCACGCGACGAAGACCGCGGGTAACGCGATCGACGCGAGCAAGTGGATGTGCAATCGGACGGATCGCAGGATCGACTCGTGCCAGTTGAAGTGGTTCGCGCCGAGCCCCTTTGGGAGCACGAGCTGTCGCGCGATCGAGACGGGTGCCATGAGGGCCGCGGTCGCGATGAGCCCACGCGACAGCGCGCGCGCGAAGTCGCTCGCGTCGACGGCCGCACCGAGACGCAGCCCGGCGAGCAGCAGCAACGAGGCGACGGGAGTCGCGAGCAGCAGCGAGGCCACGAGCGCCCGGACGGTCGGGGCGAACGAGTACTTGCGATCGTGCGGCATGTTCGCCGTACTCACGAGCCGCTTGAGCCTTCTTCGGAACACGAGCAGGAGCGCGATGGCCACGAGGGCCACGACGACCCAAGGGGTGCCGGTCGCGCTGCGCAAGAGCGTGCGGCTCGCGTCGATCCAGTTCGACGGACTCAGAAACCAGGCCGCCGCCTGGCCGAGCGCGCGTTGATGAACGCGCAAGTCGCGCCACGGCGGCTGTGCGCTG
>JAUIME010000512.1 GCA_030433195.1 bacterium | reverse complement strand
CCCGACCGGTCCGGTGGCGCCGTCGGCGATGCGGAATCCGTCGATCACGGCGCTCGCGTCGGTCCCGCTAGCCACCACTACGTGCCCGCTGTTGGCCGAGTTGCGGTTCCAGCCGAGATACCAGCCGACGCCGGAACCGACGATGTCGTCGTGCCCGATGTCACCGCTCAGGGTCGTGACGTGGACGTCCCAATTCCGTCCATGCCGAACGGTTTCGGTGCCTGCGAACCCGCCGTACAGCGCGACTCCGGATTCGAGATGGAAGCTGGCCGCCGCGTCGCCGGGCGACGGCGTGTAGAACCCCGCCGCGACCCAGACTTCGTCACCCGGCGACGCCGCGGCGAGGGCGTCCTGCAGGTCGACGAAGGCATTTGTCCAACTGCTGCCGTCGTCGCTGCCCGTCGCCGTCTGGTCGACGAAGAGGAGCGACGCGTCCGCGGTGCGGAGTTCGACGGCGCCAAGGAGCAAACAAGCCACGATGCCGTGGAGGGTGGCGACGCGCGTGAATCCCGGCCGTCGGATCGGGCGGGTTCGTGTCGAAGGCGAATCGGATCGCATGGTGGATCTCCCTCGTGGTTTTGGTTCGGGAAGCGTGTCGTTGGGACGTGGCGTCGGGAATTACTCGATGCGAATCTCGACGCCGTTCGTGCTCGAGAAGCCGGACGCACCCATCGCGTCGCGGACGAATCCCTGCACGGTGAGCGTCGAGCCGAGGTAGCGCGCGGGGATGGGCTTCGAGAACGAGAGCGTGCCTTGACCCGCGCCGGATCCGGCCAGCGCGAACGGGCCGAGCTGCTTCACGATCGCACCCACGCGGCGCACGCAACCTCGCGGCAACTCTTCGGCTGCTCGTTGGCGACCGACGAGCAGGTACGCTTCGGCGCCGCCCAGAGCATTCGCGAGCTCGACGGTGAGGATCTCACCGGGCGTCGGGCATCCCGTGACCGACAGCGTCGGCAGGATGTCGTCGGTTCCGGGACAACCGAACCCGTACGCTTCTGCTCGGCCCGGGCACGCGGGATCGCTGACGGTGACCGTCACGGTGCCGAGGTTCGAGTCGATGTCGCCGTCCCAGGCTGCGTAGGCAAAGGAAGTGGTTCCGAGGTAACCCGACGTCGGCAGGAAGGTTGCCGTCGTGCCGTCGAAGGCGACGGTTCCGCCTACTTCGGGCTGCGAGACGATCCGGAACGAGAGGGCGTCCCCGTCGGAGTCGCTGCCGCCGAGCGTCAGCGAAACGGGCTGATCGTTCGGCGTGTTCAACGACACGTTCGGAACGACGGGCGGTACGTTGTTGTTGCGATCGTCGCTCGACGGACCTTCGTGACAAGCCCAGCACGAGATGCGTGAACCGCGGAAGAACGTCTTGGTGCCGTAACGTGTCGCGTAGGATCGATCGCCCTGGGCGAGCGACAGGACCGTGCCGCGCAGATCGCTGCCATGGCACGAGCGACACTGGCCGAGGTCGTGTTCCGCGTGATCCCCGTGCTTGCCGTTCGCCCATGCGCTGCTGACGGAGTGCATGCCGTGCGGGCCCTGGTCGAGCTCGTCGTCCTCGAGGCCCGCATGGCAGGCGTTGCAATCGGTGATCGTGCCGACGTGCCCCTGCAGCATCATGCTCTGGAGATTGTCGTTGGCTTCGGACGTGGGGTAGATCGCGTGTGGCGAGCCGTGGCACGTCGAGCACTGCAGGCCACCGTGGCCGCTCGAGAATCGGTACAGCGAGACGCCGGGTGCGGGGACGTCGGGCTCGGTGGCGAAGGTGGAGTTCACGGCGATGCGCCGACTCCCGTCGCTCTCGAACGCGGTCGCATATCGGATCTGGCCGTTGTTGTCGGTCGCGGTGCCGGTGTGACAGTTCTGACAGGTGGGCTCGTCGAACCATCCAGCGCGGCCCGGCTCGCCGACCTGAGCCATACCCTGGTGACACGACTGACACTGCATCGAGAATCCGCCGTCGGATCCGATAGCCTTGCCCATCGCGCCGCGCATGCACTTCGTGTCGTTCCCGGGATGGCACGTGTAGCACGAGACCCGCGTGGGGTTCGCGTCGAGCGGCACGCCGTTCGGCGTGACGGCGCCCGCGTGGAACGAGTGGATCGCCTCGGTCATCGGCTTCACGCCGGCGATTCCGGTCCCGGGCAGAGCGTTCGACCCGTGGCAGCGATCACAGAGGATCGCCGTTTCGTAGGTGACCGCGGTGGCGTAGAGTCCTTCCGGGCGGTATCCCGCGGTTGCCAGCGCCGCGACGTACTCGGGGTTGCCGAGCTCGCGATCGTCGTGCAGGCGCAAGATGTTGAAGCGATCGTCGCGGACCGGGTCGGGCGAGAACTCCCAGCCCGAATCCGGGCGTGCGAAGGGGCTCCCGGCCGAGGCGTGACACTGCGAACATGAGAGCTCGGCCGAGTTGGGGGCGGTCGTGATCGTCGACCCGACCTCCGTGCCCGCGGAATCGAACGCACGTACGCGGATCAACGGATACGGATTCTTCGCGAGGGCGTCGTCATAAGGTGTGAACGGAACCCCGATGGCATCGAACCAGTTCCAGGTGCCGTCGAATCCCATCGGCTGTGGGAGGTTCGCGGGCCCCGGCATGCTCGATCCCGTCAATCCCGTATCGGGCGGCAGATCGACACCGAAGAGATCGTCCTCGTGGTCCCAGAAGTTGGTCTTGCCGACCGACGTCGTGTTGATCGAGCCGTTCGGATCGGCGACGCCCTCGAAGGTCAGCGTGTACCCGGACGCGGCCGTCTGCAACCGACCGTTCAAGATCAGATGCGCGTTGACCGTGTTGTAGGGAGGGAGCATCGAGAACAGCGAGAAGTCCGGATCGAGGCAGTGCATGCCGAGGTCGTTCCATGCGACGACGGTGCCGGGCCCGGACGCGCCGCGCGGTGGCGAGGCCAGCGCGCGATCGGAGTCGGAAAACGGCCCGACGACGCACAGCAGAGCCACGAGCGCGATCGATGTGCCGCAGCACACGAGAATTCGTTTGGGCATGGCGTCCACCTCTTGCTTCTCACCGGGGGTGTCTCGCTCATCCGTCGAGCGAGGATCGGACCGACGCATTTGCGATCCCCGTGCCAAACGAAACGAGACTCGTGGCATCGGCGGGCGGAGGGCGATCGACGATTCCGTCAGGCCCGCCGTTTGTTGGTCCAATCCCAGCGTTCTATACCCTGAGTCTGGTGATGAAGCCGTGAACCGGATTGGATCGACCCCATGACTCGAGCGATTCGTGTGTTGATCGTCGATGACGAAGCAGGATTCCGCGAAGTCCTCCAGACGGAACTCGCGCGCGCCGGATTCGACGTCGATGCCGTGGGCGGAGGGCGCGAAGCGCTCGAGAAGCTCGGCGAGCGTGCGTTCGACGTCGTCCTCCTCGACCTCATGATGCCGGGATGGGACGGGATCGAGACGTTGCGCCGGATCCGAGACAGCGGTGCGCAGGCCGAAGTCGTGATGATGACCGGACAGGGGACGATCGCTTCGGCGGTCGAGGCGATGCGTGCCGGAGCGCACGACTACTTGACGAAGCCCTGCCAGATCGAAGAGGTCGATGCCGTGTGTCGGCGCGCGGCCGGCTCGACGCGTTTGCGTCGTGAGAATCGCTTGCTACGCCGGGAGGCGCGAGCCGAGAGCGAGGAGATGCTCGGGACCTCGCCGAGCATGGCCGCGCTGGTCTCGATGATCGAGAAGGCCGCGGTCACGGATTACCCGGTGTTGATCCTCGGCGAGAGCGGTACCGGAAAGGAACTCGTCGCGCGCGCGACGCATCGCCGCAGCGAGCGAGCGGACTCGCCGATGGTGAGCGTGAACTGTGCGAGCCTGAATGCGTCCTTGCTCGAGAGCGAACTGTTCGGACACGAGAAGGGAGCGTTCACGGGCGCGACGCGAGCCCACGAGGGGCTCTTCGAGACGGCCGATGGCGGGACCCTGTTCCTCGACGAGATCGGCGACATGGGGCTCGAGCTGCAAGCGCGCTTGCTGCGCGTCCTGCAGTTCGGTGAGGTCCGCCGCGTCGGATCGACGGTGACCAAGACCGTCGACGTGCGTATCCTCGCCGCGACGAATCGTGAGCTCGAGACCGCGATCCGCGAAGGGACGTTCCGCGAAGACCTGTACTTCCGACTGCAGACCGTGGTGTTGCGCGTGCCGCCGCTGCGGGAGCGGCTCGACGACCTGCCGCAGCTCGCCGAGCACTTCCTCGAGAAGGCCTCGCAACGTCTCGGCCGACGTCGCACGTTCGCTGCGGGCGCGATGAAGGTGCTGCGCAAGTACGAGTGGCCCGGCAACGTCCGCGAGCTCGAGAATCTCGTCCACCGGCTCGCG
>JAUIME010000511.1 GCA_030433195.1 bacterium | reverse complement strand
CCTGACCGCCGGCCGGCGTAACCTGCGCCACGTCGAACGTCGCGTTGCCGTTGCCCGTCAACACGGCGATCGAGCTCGCGCTGCGGCTCGCCACGACGAGATCGAAGATGCCGTCGCGATTCATGTCGGTCGACGCGAGCACCCACTCACCCGGCATGCCCGCGTTGAAATGCATCGGCGCACCGAAGACGCCGTTCCCGTCGTTCGTGAACAGCGCCACGCTGTTGGTGCCTTGGTTCGACGTCGCGATGTCGAAATCGCCGTCGCCGTCGGCATCGAGCACCGCGATCCCGTGCGCGTCGTCGGCCCCGACGATCTCTTGCTGCGGTCGGAAGGTGCCGTCGCCGTTGCCGAGCAGCACGGTCACGCTGTTGCCATTGAAATTCGCGACGCACACGTCCATGTTGCCGTCCATGTCGAAGTCGGCGGTCTCGGACGGGCTGCCCTTCATGCCCGTGGGCGCGACCGGCGTCACGACGTCGGACATTTCGCACGTGCAATCGGCAAGGTTGAGGAACACCCGCACGTCGTTCGAATCCTCGTTGACGATCGCGAGATCCGGGAATCGGTCGCCGTCGAGATCGGCCGCGACGCCTCCGTACGGTCGGCTCGACTCGGCCGCGAGGTTCGTGCTCTTCACCTGCACGCTCGTGAACGTGCGCGGCGCCGGCGCGACGCGCGTCCAGAACTGGAACGAGTAGCCGGCCGTGCGCATCGGCGCTCCGTCCACGCCTCGAAGGTCGTGCGAGAGCAGCACCGTGACCACCTCGCCCGCCGCGAACGGCTCGTTCGGAATCAGCACCGCGGTACGCCCGCCGTCGGAGACGACGATCTCACCCTCGGCCTTGCCGCTCCACCGTCCGAACGCCCAGAACGCGTTGCCGCACCCGAGCGTCGCGGGGTCGACCGGCCGATCGAAGGTCACACGAATGCGTGCATCGACCTTGGCGAGCCCGTGCATCGGCGGATGATGCGACACGACCTCGAGATCGTCCGCTCCACCTTCTCCGGCCGAGGCCTCGACCGCAAAGCCACCCACGACGATCACGACCACCGCCCCCACGGCGAGCGCGAGGCGCACGAGCGCCGATTCGATTCCGTCCATGATCTCCATTCCCGAGGTTTGCCGTCCGCCGCTCCCCACTCTACGCGACTTCTCGGAACCTGGCAATGAAACGGAATTCGCAAACCCAGGTGGCCCAGGGACCTCGACGATCGCACGGGGAATCCGGACGAGCATCGGGAGCCTCCGGAATCGGAAAGAGCAGCTCCAGCCGCGACCGACTCAGACGGGCTCGATCATGACGAACTCGCGACGCGTGACGACGAACATCGCGAGCGCCAGCGCGGTGCCGGTGACGGCGAGGATGCCGAAGACCGCGGGCACGATCTCGGTACCACCGAGGAAGGGCCCCGCTTCGGGCGGCAGCGGGAGTCCCGAGATCGAGAAGGCGAGCGAGCGCAGGAAGTAGCTCGCGGTCGCGTGGTTGATCGTGAGCGGGGCGAACGAAAGCGCGAACTCGACGATCCCCGAGTACAGCATGCAGAGCACCATCGCGCGACGCGGCACGAGCGCGCCGATGAGCGTGTAGATCGCGTTGTAGGCCGCGAGACTCGCGACCGTGCATGTCAGCAACGCCGCCGTCCAGCGCAGGCCGCCGGGGAACTCGACGATCACCATCGACAGCAAGAGACTCCCCACGACGAGCGGCGCGGTCGCGGCCGTTCCCGCGACGTACTTCGCCAGCACGAGCTTCCACTTCGGAACGGGCCGCGTGAAAAGATACGTCAGCGTCCGACCTTCGAGTTCGATCGACAACGCGAGAGCGCCGTCGAGGAGCGCGAGCAGCATGCACACGGCCTGCGGGTACAGCAGGAACAGGTACACGGCCGCGGGATGCAAGTCGTCGTCGAAGTTTCCGTCCGGAAGCCCCGCGACGACGCGGATCGACAACGTCAGCAGCACCGGCAGCGTCACGAATCCCGCGAGGAGCCACACGCGGCGTCCGCCCAAGAGCTGCCTCAGATGCAGTTTCGCGATCTCACCCATGACGTCAGATCCTCGCGACCAAGTACTTGAACACCGCAGCGAGATCGTCGTCGCTCGTCTTCATCTCGACCACGCGTGCCCCCGACTCGGCAACGATGCGAGCGACGTTCGCAAAGAACCCGCGGGGATCACGCGTGCGCACCGTGAGACCGCGTTGATCCTCGTCGATGTCGACGCTGTCGACGGCGAGCTCCGCGAGGAGTCGCGCGCCGAGCTCGCGCGCCCCTTCGGCTCGCATCACGATGTTGTGCGGGGCGTCACTGAGCACCGCACGAATCGACTCGACGGTTCCCGAAGCGAGCAGGCGCCCCGCATGGATGAGCAAGAACGCGTCGGTCATCGCCTCGACCTCGTGCAACACGTGGCTCGAGACGAGCACGCTCTTGCCCTCGCGGCCGAGCGTCCGCACCAACTCGATGAGCTCGTGCCGTCCGACCGGATCGGTGCCCGTCAGCGGCTCGTCGAAGATGACGAACTCCGGATCGTGAACGAGCGCCTGCGCGACCTTCGTGCGCTGTCGCATCCCCTTCGAGTACGTCACGATCGGCCGATGCATGAACTCGGTGGCGCCCGCCCGCTCGAGCGCGACCTCGGCACGTCGACGGGCCTCGGCCGCGTCGATCCCCGAGAGCCGCGCGAGCATGCGTACGAACTCGAACGCCGACAAGAATGAATAGAACGCGTCCTGCTCGGGGCAAAAACCGATCCGCCGGTACAGCTCGAGGTCGTTCCACGGCTGTCGGCCGAGCACGCGCACGGTGCCTTCGGTCGGTCGGAGTTGTCCCGTGATCAACTTCAGCAAGGTCGACTTGCCCGAGCCGTTGGGACCGAGCAGCCCCCAAACCCCACGAGGGATCGAAACCGTCACGTCGTTGACGCCGTTCACGACGCCGTAGAGCTTCGTGAGGGATCGCGTCTCGATCAGCGCGCTGCCCGCGTTCGGGGTGGGTGTCGTCATGCTCGCAAGATCCCCCGCACCCGCGACCGGACGATCCAGTACGACACACCGCTCACGATCACCAAGAACCCGACGCACCAGGCCAGAGCCGCCGGCTCCTTCAGATCCTCGGTGAAGAAGCGGAAGCGCCGCGAGTTGCCGAGCATCTCGACGGATCCACGCACGTCGAACACGTGCGAGTACACGACGAGGAACGTCTGGCGCGGCGAGAGGATCGACAACCAAGCCGGCTCGGCAAGGCTCTTGGATCGATAGGCGAAGAACATCGCACGGTAGGCGAGCTCGCCGAAGATGTTCACGACGATCCACGCGAACGTCGCGTAGCGGGCATTGCGGACCACCGACGACATCGCGACCATGACCAAGGACACCGGCACCGCGAGCACCGCGCCGGCGACGAGGATCCTGCCGACCGTGCGCCACGTGTCGAACAGCGCGCCGATCGACGGCGCGAAGCCGATGCTGATTCCGTAGAGCACCAGCGCGGGAACGAGCGTCACGAGCGCGACGTAGCTGCCGACGACGGCGGCCTTGCCGAGGATGTACTCGCCCACGCTGATGGGCTTCGAGAAGTAGATCAAGAACGTGCGACTACGAATGTCGCGCGACACGAGCGGCGGCCCCACGAACGCGACCACGATGAACGTGAGGATCGCACCCGTATACGCGAAGAACATGAAGAAGACCGTCGACCACGCCGCTTCGCGCATGATCACCGAATCGGTCACGAGCTTGTTCAGCGCACCGCCGCCGAGCGCCTCGCGTGCGATCCGCGACCACAGCGTGCGCGCGGTACGCGACTCTTCTTGCGAGACGAGTCCGATCGCGAGGAAGACCGGCGCGTAGTAGATGAGCGGCACGTAGACGAAATAGAAGAATCGCCGCAAAATCCAACTCTTGTGAGCGAGCGCGACGCCGCGGCGCGTGATCGACATCCAGCGCGTGGCGGCCGAGCGTGTTCGCCCTTCCCAGGGTCGGTAGCCGACTTCATGAACCGGCATCGAGTCGCTCCTCTTCGAGACTCGCACCGGCGATGTCGCTCACGTCGCCCGGTACCGCACCGGCGGCCGCCGTTTCAATCGGCACCCCGGGCTGCTCCCCCGCGCGCACGGCCTCGAGAAACACCTTCTCGAGCGAGTTGCGACTGCGCCGGACTTCGAGAAGCTCGATGCCCGCCCGCTGTGCCGCACCGAACACGAGCGACGGAACGTCACCCTGCGCGCGCTCGTCGGCGTCGGCTCGCGCCGCGACCCGAAGCGTGCCTTCGGCCACGCGCTCCGTTGCGAGCTTCGCCGAGGCGAGCTCGCGCTCGAATCCCGAAGCATCACCGCGATAGCGC
>JAUIME010000007.1 GCA_030433195.1 bacterium | reverse complement strand
GCGTCTGTCGACCGACGAGACGCCCGAAGCGACGCGATATCGCAACGGCTCGCATGATCGCGACGGCTCGCCCTACCGCGACTGTCCGCCCTATCGCGACTGCCCGTACCTCGACGAGCTGCTTCGCCGGTACGAGAGCCGTGTGCTGCGATGGTGCTTCCAGGTCCTCGGCCACCGCGAAGACGCCGCCGACTGCGCGCAGGAGTCCCTGCTGCGGATCTGCGAGCGCTTCGACGAATTCCGCGGTGACTCGTCGTTCGCCACCTGGGTCTACGTCGTGACGCGGCGCGTGTGCTTCGAAGCGATCCGCGCACGACAGTCCGCGAGCCGCCACGTCGAGACGTGGGCCGAAGCGCCGACCGGGCTCGTCGACAGCGCGGCCGAATCGCGACCGCTGCGAAGCCTCACCGAACGAGAATCGAACGTCCTCTTCCAGGCGATGTTCCGCCGGCACATCACCGCCGACGAATCGCGCGCCATGATCCTGCATCACGTCGACGGCCATCCCATGAAGACCGTCACCGAGATGCTCGGGCTCGTGAACCCGTCGGGCGCCCGCGCGTTCCTCGCCAACGCGAAGCGAAAGCTCCGCAACCATCTCTCGGTCAGTCGTCTCGAAGACCTCGGGTTCTCGATCGGAACGCGCTTCCGACGCTCGAATCCGCGGCTCGACGAGGGGGAGGGACTCGAGCATGGTGGATGATGCGCGCCGCGAGCCTCTACGGCGTGACCGCCACGACGGCCGTCACGAGGACGCCACTCCGCCGAGCCGAACCGGCGACGACGCGTGGTGGGATCCCGACACCGGGCGCCCCACGCCTCTCGCGATCGCCGCGTGGGTCGAGAATCCCGCGTCGTGCCCCGACGCCGAGGCGATCGAGCGTCACGTTCGTCAGTGCGCGGCGTGTCGTGAAGAGGCCGACCTCGCACGGGCCTTCTTCGACGAGACCGCGGCCCCGCCCATCGCGCCCGCCGATCTCGCGTGGATCCGCTCCCACGAACGGCGACCGCTCGTCGCGCCCATGGCCGACGGCGGCGGCGACCTCTCGGCCGGCGGGCTCACGTCCCTCGATCCGAAACTTCCCGCCCGAACGAGATCGTTCGATGCCCCGCGCACCCCGGCCCGAAAGCCGTCGGTCACGCGTCGGCGACGAGTGATCGAGATCGGCCTCGCGACGACTTCCGGCCTCGCGGCAGCGCTCGTTCTGATGCTGAGCGGCCAGGGCGACCTCGAAGTCAGCCCGATCGGCGCCGCGACGAGCCCGACCTACCGCGGGGCCGCCGAACGCGGCGCCGTCGAATCGGGCGCGCAGCCTGGCGCCACCAATCCGGGCGCGATGGACGCGGGCGCGATTTCCGCGCCGACTTCTCACGACGATCGAACGTCGGATTCGTATGACGCTCCCGTCAGGACGCAACGACGAACCGACGACTCCGGCGATGCATCCAACGGCCTGGAGACCCCGGCAGGGTCCCCCGCGGCCGCGCCGATACCCGACGGCGGCGATTCCGACCGCCGCTGAATCCGAACGATAGAATCGGAGCCACGTCATGACGACTTCACGCTTCCGGTGTCTCGTGCGATCGCTGTTCTGCGCGGCGATCTTGTTGTTCCCGCTGTCGCTCGGCGACGCGCGGGCGCAAGGCAACTGCACGGAGGAGAGTGTCCCTTTGCAGGTCTGGGACGTGATCACGCGCCCCAACCGCCCCTGGGTGTTCAGCGTCCGTACGTGTCGGCCCCGCGGGCTGACGCAAGGCGCGATCCTGCTCCGTCGCCCCACGAACCCGCTTCCGCCGATTCGCAAGGCGCGCGTCTTCTCGCGTGAAGACAACGCGACGATCGAAGTCACGCCCGGCATGGACGATTCCGAGCTGATCGCGGAGTTCTTCGCCGAGGGCGAGACGGTCAACGTCTGGCATGGCCCGCTCATCGCGCTGCTGATGGAAGAAGAACACGACCTGAGCCCGGGCACCGTCTTCGATCTCACGATCGATTCGAGCCGCACGATGCTCGAGGACGAGAACGGCCCCGTCGATTTCTGCCCGCATCCCGCGAGGATGCACGTGGTGTCCGAGAACGCGCCGTTCCTGCTCGACGTCCGCGACCGCGAAGCGACCGCGGGCGGCTCGGCGCTCGTCGCGTTCACGACGTACGAGTTGCAGCTCCTGCGCCGACTCGAGGTGACCGTGACCTACGATCCGACGTTCTTCACGGCCGTCACCGACGCCTTCATCTGGGATCTGCGCGGCGAGATCATCGGCACGATCGACACGGAAACGCCCGGCATCGTGCGCGTCGAGATGGCCTCCGACGACGGCTGGATCAACGTGCTGCCCGGCCCGTTCGCCGAAGTCGAGTTCCTGGTGAAGCCGGACGCCGAGCTCGGCGAGCAGTCCGTTCTCAAGGTGCGGGCGAGCGACGCCCTCGTCGAGTTCAGGAGCGGCGCGATCCCGAATCTCGAGCTTCGGCCCGGGATCGTCACCGTCGTCGATTGATCGCATGGGCGCCCGAGAGCCATCCGGTCGCGCCTTGATCGCAACATCCGTGGCCTCATCGAGGACGATCGCGGCACTACCCGTCGCGGTCGTCCTCGCGATCTTCACGCTAGGCCTCGGCACCGGGAGAACCGCCGCGGCGCAGCCCGGCACCGAGCCGAGCGCCCCCACTCCGCACGCGTCACCCGACGCAGCGCCGGCGGGCGGCGCCGCGCAGCTTCCGCCGGTCGACGAAGCCCGCGCCGACCGCGATCTCCGCCGCGCCAACGAATTGTGGGACGAAGCCCTCCGCGTCATCGCCGAAGGCGACGTCCAAAGCGGCCTCGACGCGCTGCGCCGCGCGATCCCGCTCTTCGAGAGCGGTCGGCACCCCGAGAGCGTGTTCCTGTGCTACTTCCAATCGGCGTTCTACAGCAATCGCATCGGGCGGCTCGACGAGGCCTACGACCTCATGCAGAGCGCGTTCGAGTGGATCCCGCCCTACGAAGACCACGCTCGGCGCACCGTCCCGCCGGGCGACGAGGCGCAGCTCGAAGCGATCGAAACCGACTTCGCGACGTATCGCGCCGAGTGTCATGCGCTGCTCGGTGAGGTGCTTCGCAAGCTCGGACGGCTCGACGAATCGGCGGAGCACTACCTGCGCGCGATCGAGCGCAACGAGTCGGTCGAATCGATCCGCGCCATCGTGAATCGGATCGACCTCGGCATCGTGTACACGGACATGTCACGATTCAGCGACGCGCTCGAGTGCTTCGACCTCGCCTCGAAGCTCGCCGCCGAAGTGAACGACGAAGAGTGGTCCGCGCAGCAGATGCGGATCGCGCGGATCATGCGCGCGCAGGTCTTCGAGAACATCGGCGAGATCGACCGCGCGCGCCTCGCGTACGAAGAGCTGCTCGCGGCCGACGAGCTCACGCCGAGCGAGAAGGAAGAGACGCTCCTGAGCCTCGGTCGCGTGCATCTGCTTCATCTCGACGATGCCGCGCGCGCGATGACGTACTTCGAACGCGTGACGACGATCGCCGAGCGCGACCCGAGTCGCGCGCAACAGGCGACGCTCTCGCTGCACCGCGGCTACGCGCTCAACGAGCTCGGACAGAACGAAACCGCGCGCGAGGAGCTCGAGAACGCCATCCGGCTCTATCGCGATCTCGGGGAAACGCGTGGCCTGCTCTACGGGTCGGTCTTCCTCGGGCGCAGCCTTCGGGAGCTCGGGCACTTCGACGAGGCGATCTCGTGGCTCGAAGACGCCGAGTCCCGCGCGAGCGAGGCCGGAATCCACGAGGGTCGGTGGGAGGCGCTGTACGAGCTCGGGCGGACGCGCGCCGCCGGCGGCGATCGAACGGCCGGCATCCGCGACTTCGAATCGGCGATCGAGCTCATCGAGAACGTCCGTTCGGTGGCCGTCCCGACCGGGAACCGCATCCGCTTCTTCGGCGACCGCCAGGACGTCTACGACGCGCTCGTCGATTCGCTTCTCGACGAGCACGAAGGCGACGATTCGACCGCGTCGTTCGATCGAGCGTACCGAACGCTCCAACGGGCGCGCGCGCGTTCGCTCCTCGATCGGCTCGACCGCACGCCGCTCCAGCTCGAACAGGTCCGCGCGAGCCTCGTGTCCGAACGCGAAGCGCTCGTCGAGTACGTGGCGACCTCGCGGGGATTGCGTGCGTTCGTCGTCACCGCCGGGTCGACGCGCGTCCTCACGCTCGACGACACGCGCGAGAGTCCTGGCCCGTCGCTCGCGAATCGCGTCGAGGCGGCGCGACGTGCATGCCTCGGAACCGGCGGCCCCGAGGACGCGACCGCGCTTCGGGAGCTCGGCGCGTACCTCCTGCTCCCGGTCCTCGAAGTGCTGCCGCGAGAGGTCGAGCACCTCGTCATCGTCCCCGACGGGCCGCTCGGATCCCTCCCGTTCGCCGCGCTCCCGACGCAGGTCAACGGCGATCGTCCGTATCTCGTCGAGTCGTACAGCCTCTCGTTCGCGCCGTCGGGCTCGGCGCTCGCCGCGCTCGGGGAACGCGCAACGGAACCTTCGGCGTTGTTGCTCGCGGCGTTCGGGGATCCCGTGCTCCCGACGTCCGGTGGCGGAGCCGACCCATCGGCGAGCGCGCTCTCGATGCTCGCCGCGCGCTTCGACCTCGTCCCGCTTCCCGCGACCCGACGCGAGATCGGATGGATCGCCGATCGCGTGGACGGCGAAGCGCGCCGCTTCCTCGGTCCCGACGCGACCGTCGACGCGCTCCGTCGCGTGATCGCCGACCGGCCGCGGATCCTGCACCTCGCGACGCACACGGTCGTCGACCGCCGCACTCCCGAGGCGTCGGCGGTCTTGCTCTCGGCGAGCCGCGACGGCGGATTCGACGATGGCGTGCTGCGCGTTCCCGACATCGCCGCGCTGTCGATCCCGGCCGAGCTCGTCACGCTCTCGTCGTGTGACAGCGGTGAGGGCGAGTGGGTCCCCGGCGAGGGCGTCCTCGGCCTCGCGCGCGCGTTCCTCGTGGCGGGGAGCCGCTCGGTCTTGTGCACGCTGTGGCGCGTCGACGACGACGCCTCGGCGTCCTTCATGCAGCAGGTCTATCACCACCTCGACCACGGGCACTCGCGATCCGAG
The DNA here is from genome assembly GCA_030433195.1 of bacterium. GTDB lineage: Bacteria > Planctomycetota > JACOTG01 > JACOTG01 > JAUIME01 > JAUIME01. Next base: position 19,446 of record JAUIME010000007.1, on the reverse strand, counting down.
GCTCTGCGCCTCGCCCAGCTCGCCTTCCTGCGCAACGACGAGACCTCGTCCCCGCGCTTCTGGGCGCCCTACGTGGTCCTCGGCGAAGCCAGCCTGCCGGTCCTCGAGGCCACGGACAGCCCTCTCGCCCGCCCCTGGATCGCGATCGGCGCCGGACTCGCGGTCGCCGCGGCGGTCTTCTTCGCCTCGCGGCTCGCGCGGGGCCGACGGAAATCTCGCCCGTCGCCCTCCTGAAGCACGGCCCGCTCCCGAGAGAGAAATCGTCGTTCTAACGATAATCTCGGAGAAAGCTGTGCCGAATCGGCCGCCACGCCCATCCAAGCCCTTGCTTTGAGGGTGGTGGTCGCTCGCGCGGCCCGCTTCGTGCAACCCGTGTCCTTCGGGGCGCGGCCGTCGGTGATTCTCGAATCTGTTGCCCGAGCGACGCCTCGCGACCTTCCGAGCCGCGCAAAGCGCTGGCGTGATCGCAGGGGACAAGTGGTCTACGCTTCAGAGGACGAACCGCGAGGGACGTGACTCGGCTCCGCTCCAGTAGCGGGCGCCGACAAAGGCCGACGGCAACGCCCCTCGTGCTTCGCCCTTCCTCGTGCCGAGTCCGCGGCGAACGCCGCGATTCGACGCGACGCGCCATCGAACGACGCGACAACGCACGCAGTACCGCGAACGCAACACCAGCAACACCAAGCTACCGGTTACCGGTCACTGAGTTTCTGAGCGAGACGGTTCTCCCGCACGGTTTGCGCCGTGCACCTGAAGTCCATCAGGTTATCGTTGTCGGAGTGCTAGGCAGATTCCCAGTCTCTCGCTCGGTGCTCAGTGACCAGCTTGGTCTTTCCCCTCGCGCAGCCGCGCGAAGCCGCGTCCTTGCCAAACCCGCCGCCACGGTGCATACTCGCGCCATCATGACCACGCCCGAAACGGGCGCTTCGGCGGCGCCCGACATCGACGAACCGGCCTTCCTCGACGCGCTCAAGCGCGGCGACGATCGAGCCTTCGAAACCCTCGTCCGCGATCGGTCCACGGCGCTCTTGGCCGTGACCCGCCGCATTCTGCGCAACGACGACGAGGCGAACGACGCGCTCCAAGAGGCCTTTTTGTCCGCTTTCAAGGCCATCGATCGCTTCGACGGCAAATCGAAGCTGTCGACGTGGCTGCATCGGATCGCGATCAACGCCGCGCTCATGAAGCTGCGCAAGCGGCCCCGATCGCGCGAACGATCGATCGAGGATCTGCTCCCCGAGTACCTCGAAGACGGACACCCCGTCGAGCCCTCCACGGGATGGAACCAGCTCCCGAGCACCGAGGCCGAGAGTCGCGAAACCGGCGAGCTCGTCCGCAGCACGATCGACGAACTCCCCGAAACTTACCGTACCGTTCTGATGCTTCGCGACATCGAAGGGCTCGACACGGCCGAGACGGCCGACATGCTGGGAGTGAAGCCGGGCGCCGTGAAGGTTCGCCTGCACCGTGCGCGGCAAGCGCTGCGAGCACTCCTCGATCCACATTTCCGGGAGGGGGCCGCCTGATGCTGACATGCCGCGAGGTCGCCGAGTTCCTGGCCGCGTATCTCGACGGCGAGCTGCCCGACGAGCAGCGCGCCACGTTCGAGGAGCACCTCGACCTGTGCCCCCCGTGCGTCCACTACCTCGAGGAATATCGACACACGATCGACCTCGGCAAGAAAGCCTGCAAGGAAGAGCGACGCCCCGAGGTCCCCGAGAGCCTGATCCGAGCGATCCTCGCGTCCCGATCGAACGACGGACGCAAGTCCTGAGGCGGGGCTCGGCGCCCGCCCCGCGCCCGGCTACGGCACCGCGGCGCGCCCCTGCCGATTCGCGTAACCGGGAGCTGGAAAACGGGCTGCGTTCATGAGACGATAGTTTGTCGCTCCACGACAGCGTCATTGGAGGAACAAAATCATGGCCGCTCAAAGCGTACGCGATGTCCTGAAGCGCCTTCGTCTGGTGCACCTCTCCCTCTCGACGACCTACGACGACTATCACGCCACGGTCACCGACGAGCGGGTCCGCACGGCGCTGCGCTGCATGTCCCAGCACGAGCTCCAGATCGAGCGTTGGCTCGCCGATCACGAGCGCCACACCGATGCCGGCGTTCTCAACACCTGGATCCAGTTCGCGCCGGGGTTCGCGCTCGATCGACTGCACATCCAGATGAAGATCGATCCCGAAATCGGCATCGACGATCTCCTCGACAAGGCGATGGTCCAAGACCAAGACCTCCTCGCCCTCTATCGCCGACTGGCCGATTCCGTCTCGGCGGCTCGTGTGCGCGAGATGTTCGAGAACCTGCACGAGCTCGTGAAGAGCAAGGACCTGCAGTTCACGCGAACCGCGGTCGAAATCAGCGACGAGTAGCCGGCTTCGCGAGGCCCTTCACGTACTCCCGGAACTGCGCATCGAGGACGTCGAGATCGACGTCCTCGAAGACGCGGTCGACGGTTCGCTTCTTGCCGGCGCCCGAACGACTCTGCAGCAGCAACGCTCGGTACAGCAGCTCGTTCGCGTCGTCGCCGTGGCGCAAGAAGTGGACGAACGCCCACGCCTGCGCGTAGTTGAGCGCCATCTCGCGGTAGAAGGCGTCACCTTCGAGGTACAAGAACTGCGATAGCGGCTTCAACTGATCGAGATGTCGGACGAGCAGACGCACCGCATCGCCGTCGACGCCACCGATCTCCGGATCGCGTCCGCGCTCCCGAGGTTCGAGGATCGACAGGTATTCGGCGATCCCCTCGTTGAACCAGGTCGGCGGGTCGTACCCCGCTTCGTCGAGGTACTGGTGCACGGCCTCGTGCCGCACGGTCTCCATCATCTTGGTTCGAACCGGTAGATTCCAGATCAGCAGCTGCTTGAGGGAGTAGCTGTACATGCCCGCGCTGCTCTGCATCGACGTGTCGAACAGATCCTCGACGTAGGTGTCGTAACCGGCCTCACCCGCGAACAGGAACACGCGCGAGCGCTGCCCCTTCGGACGGCTCGGCAGCCCGAGTTCCTCTTCGTAGCGCCGATACGCGGCTTCGAGCTCTTCGCCGGCTTCGACGCACGTCTTGCGGTCGATGTCGGAGACGATGCGGTAGTGCTCGGTCTCGACCTCGTAGACGCGATCCCAATTCGGTCCGCGCACGGCCTTCGCGATCGTCCCCTCGATGCGCTCGAGCTGCGAGCTGCGCACTCCCGCCTTGCGAGCCGACAAGAGCACCACGCGCGCCTGCGGGAGCTCGCCGTTCAAGAGTCGCAACTCCGCGAGCCCGCGGTAGCACTCGATGCGCTGATCGTCGGCGGCCAGCACGCGCTCGTACTCGCGGATCGCGTCGGTCCGAGAGCCGATGGCGCCCAGCAGCGAGGCGTGCAACGCACGAACCGGCAAGAAATCGGGGTTTCGCGCCAGCAGGCCCTCGTTGAGCTCGATCGCCTTGTGCCACAGCCGCAGCCCCACGTAGGCACTCACGGCAAAGTAGATCTGCAAGTCGTCGGGAAGATCCTCGCGGTCCATCGACGTGATCTCGCGCAGCGTTTCGGAGTACGCGCCGGCCGCGAGCAACGACGTGAGCTTCTCGGCACGCTCGACCTGCGGGCCCGAAACACGCCACGGAAGGATCTCCTCGCGCGGGCCGTCCGGATCGGCCGGGGCGCGCTGCCCACGTAGCCAATCGGGAAGGTCGTCGTCGACGCGGTACTTCGCGAGGAACGCGCGCTCGGCGTCACGAGTCGATGCGTCGAGCAGACCGCGCACCCACGCGGTGCCGGCCTCGCCACGAAGGATGATCTCGTCGAATGCCGGCAGACCCGACAGGCCGATCTGGCCCCACGGGTCGCGATCTTTGCGCGCCGAGAGGATGCGCCGTCCGTTGAACGTGGCCGTGACATGCGTATCGCTCACGCTGACGCGGAGCACGTACGGTTTGCCAACGCGCGCGACCTCGGGCTTCTCGAGCGAATCGAGTGTCTCGGCCGCATCGCCGACGCTGCGCAGCAGCACCGCCGACGCGTACACCTCGCCGAGGCGCGTCTTGTCGTAACTGCCAAAGCAGATCTGCAGGCTGCGATCGCCCTCGAGGCCGACCGCGAACACGGGAGTCCCCGAGTACTCCCGGCCGCGGACTTCGATCACGTACGCCCCCGTGAACGAGATCGGATGCACCAGGAAATCGCCGTGGCGCTCGAAGTCACCGAGGGCCTCGGGCTCGTAGCGAAGATGGATCGCGCCCGTCGAACCGACGTACGAAACCACGCGCCCCGACACGAGCGTCTCGAGCTCCGGGCGCGGCACCGCGATGCGCGTCGCGCAGCGCTGCAGCTCTTCGCGAATCGCGCTCAATCGGAAGTGGACGTGGTCCTCGCCCTCGTGTCGCTCGAGCAGCGCGAGGAGCTCCTTGCGCGCATCTTCCCAGCGCGCTTCCTCCATGAGCTCGCGAACGGCGTCGAGACCCGCGACGAACTCGGCCTCACCCGGCTCGACGCGACCCGCGTTGCCGGCTTCGGCAACGCTCGCCACCGCGGCGCCCCCGGCGTACGCCCATGTCGTGGCAAGCCCGCCGAGCGCGAACGAGACGAGCGCCATCGAGACGAATCCGATCGTGGCGAGCCCGACCCGGACGCACGCCGGTCGGGCCGGACCGCGGGCGCAACGACGCCCTCGCGGATCGTCACAGGGTTTCGGAAACCGGCTCTCGCTCGCTACAATCACTCGTTTCGGACTCCTGCTCGCAACATCGACCCGTCGCCCGCTCCCGCAAGAGTATAAACCGGCCGGGCGCACGAGGAGAACCCAGAGGCCACCCATGCAAGACCGATTGTCGATCGCGAAGAACTGGCTCCCGCGCTATACGGGCATGTCGATCGATTCGTTCGGCGATTACGTGCTCCTCACGAACTTCCGAAACTACGTCGACATGTTCGCCGAGCAATTCTCGTGCGACATCCAGGGCGAAGGCCGCCCGATGCAGGCGGCAACCAATCCCGAGGGGCTCACGATCATCAACTTCGGCATCGGCTCCCCCAACGCCGCGACGATCATGGACCTCTTGTCGGCGCGCGATCCGAAGGGCGTGCTGTTCCTCGGCAAGTGCGGCGGGCTCAAACAGTCGAGCGAGATCGGGCACTTCATCCTGCCGATCGCGGCGATCCGCGGCGAGGGAACGAGCGACGACTACTTCCCGCCCCAGGTGCCCGCGCTGCCGTCGTTCAAGCTGCACAAGTTCGTGTCGCAGAAGATCGCCGACCGCGGCCTCGACTACCGCACGGGCGTCGTCTACACGACGAACCGACGCCTATGGGAGCACGACGCCGAGTTCCTCGCACGCCTGCATCGCATGACGTGCATCGCGATCGACATGGAGACCGCGACACTGTTCATGGTCGGTCACTACAACGAGATCGCGCGCGGTGCGCTGCTGCTCGTTTCCGACGTACCGACCACGCCCGACGGCGTGAAGACCGAAGAGTCCGACACGCGCGTGACGGTCGAGTGGGCCGCCGTGCACCTACAGATCGGCATCGAAGCGATGACCGAGGTCGGCGACAAGGGCGAAAAGATCAAGCACTTCCAATACTGATACGCCTCGGAGATTCCCCATGCCGCACTCCTTCGTTTCGTCGCCGCGCCCGCTCCGTCGACTCGCGATCGGCGGGCTCGCGATTCTCGCGACCCTCGCTCCGCCGACGTTCGCCGAGGACACGCTGCCGACGATCGACTCGCTGCTCGTCGTCTCGCGCGCGGGACGCAGTGTGCGCGGCCCGTTGTTCACCGACGCGATCGAAGCGCGACTCGTCGCGGGCACGTTTTCGGCTCCGAGTGAAGGCGACACGCTCACCAGCGCCGACGGCGGCGAACTCGAGTGGCGACGCGTCGAGCCGAACGACGACGGAAGGTTTCGCGAACGCGAACTACGCGGCGGTTACGCCTACGCGAGCGTCGAGAGCGACCGCTCGCGCGTCGTACTGCTCGATGCGAGCGGCCATCGCCATGTCTACGTGAACGGCACGCCGCGCGGAGGCGACGTGTACGCTCTCGGTTATCTGCGGCTGCCGATCGATCTACGCGAGGGACGCAACGATCTGCTGTTTCGAGGCGGGCGCGGCAGCCTCACGATTCGTATGGAAGAGCCGCCGGCGCCATGCTTTCTCGAGACGCGCGATCGCGTGCTGCCCGACCTCGTACGCGGTGAATCGGAGCCGATCGTGCTCGGCATCCCGGTCACGAACGCGACTCGCGAAATGGCCGAAGACCTCGTGCTCGAGCTCGCTTGGGGCGACGACACCAAGGCATCGCGACAAGCCGTCGCGCCGATCGTTCCGATCCGTACGCGCCGCGTTGCCCTCATCGTCCCGGCACCCGAGATCGACGACGAGACTCCCGACAAGATCACCGCGAACCTACGACTTCTCGATGCGGGAGGCGAAGTCCTCTCGACCGACTCGTTCGAGCTCGCCGTGCGGGAACCGAGCGCCAAGCACCGTCGCACGTTCGTGAGCACGATCGACGGGAGCGTGCAGTACTACGCGGTGACTCCGCGCCGCCCCGCCGCCGCCGACGAAGAGCGCGACGCCCCCGCGATGTTCTTGTCGCTACACGGCGCGAGCGTCGAAGCGACCAATCAAGCGTACAGCTACTCGCCGAAGGATTCGGGGTACGTCGTCGCGCCGACGAACCGTCGGCCGTTCGGTTTCGACTGGGAGGATTGGGGACGCCTCGATGCGCTCGAAGTGCTGCGCCTCGCGGAGCGGCGCTTCGAGACCGACCCGAACCGAACGTATCTCACAGGGCACTCGATGGGCGGACACGGTACGTGGAATCTCGGCGCACACCAGGCCGACCGTTTTGCGGCGATCGCACCGAGCGCGGGCTGGCGCGACTTCTGGTCGTACGGCGGCGCGGCCGCGTGGGACGATCCGTCGCCGGTCGAGGCGCTCCTCGAACGTGCCGCCAACGCGAGCCGCACGCTGCTCCTCGAGAACAACTTCGCGGGGCGCGGCGTCTACGTGCTGCACGGTGACGCCGATCGCAACGTGCCGGTGTCGCAAGCGAGGTTCATGCGCGAGCGACTCGCCGCGTTCCACACCAACTTCGCGTACTACGAACGTCCCGGCGCCGGCCATTGGTGGGGCAACCAGTGCATGGACTGGCCGCCGCTCGTCGCATTCCTCGAAGCGAACCATCGCCCGGCGGACGCCGACGTGCGAACGATCGATTTCACGACCGTGAACCCGGGCATCGCGGCCGCGCGGCATTGGATCACGATCGAAGGACAAGACCGCTCGATGCTGCCGAGCCGCGTCGAGGCGACGCTCGATGCAAAAGCACGGTCCTTCACGATCGAAACGACCAACGTCACGCGCCTCACGATCGAACTCGACGAACTCGCTGAACCCCGCACCCGCCAGGACGGCGACACGACCGTCGACGAACCCCCGCTCGCAGCCGACTCGTCGCTATCCGTGACCATCGACGACCTCGAACTCGCCGACCTCGAGTGGCCGCGCGACGAGCGCATCCGACTGCGCCGCGACGATGACGGCACGTGGACGGCGCTGCCGTCGAACGCGCCCGCGCTTCGCAAGACACCGCTTCGCTCCGGGCCGTTCAAGGATGCCTTCCGCCATCGCATGGTGTTCGTCTACGGTACGGTCGGCACCGAGCAAGAGAACGCATGGGCTTTCACCAAAGCGCGATTCGACGCCGAGACCTTCCAATACCGCGGCAACGGATCGATCGACCTCGTCGCCGACACCGCGTTCGACGCCGATGCCGAACCCGATCGCGGCGTGATCCTGTTCGGCAATGCCGACACCAACCGTGCATGGGCGGCGCTCCTCGCGGACAGCCCGATCGACGTCCGCCGCGATGCCGCGCGCGTCGGCGACCGCGCGATCGAAGGCGCCGACGTCGCGTGCCTGTTTCTGCGACCGCGACCGGGCAGCAACGTCGCCTGCGTCGGTGTCGTCGCGGGAACGGGCCTCGCCGGAATGCGCCTTACGAACCAGATCCCGTACTTCGTTTCGGGCGCCGGTTTCCCGGACTGGACGGTGCTCGACTCGACGATGCTCGAGCGCGAGTCGGCAGGTGTCGTCGGCTGCGGCTTCTTCGACGATGCGTGGAGGCTCGCCGACCGCGACTCGGCGTGGCGCGACGAGTAGCAGGCTCGTCGTCCACGTCAGCTGCTAACCCGGCTGACGTGGCGTGACGCGCTCTGGCTCGCGACCTCGAGGGCGCGGCGAACGTCCCGGCCGTTGGCGCGCGCGGCGACGTACGTGGCCGCGAACACGTCACCCGCGCCGATCGAACTCGACACACGCTCGACCGCAGGAGCATCCGCGCGCTCGATCGGCCCGCCGTCACGCGCCAGCACGCCATCGGCACCGCACGTCACGACGAAGCGATCGAACGGGATCGCCTCGACGATCCGCAGCGACGACGAGAAGTCGAACACGTCGCCGGGTCGCGCAGAGTCTTCGGGAAGCAGCACCGACGCTTGCGCGATCCTACGCATCTCGTCGCGGTTGCCGAAGACGAGATCACGACGCGCATCGAAGATCGTCGAGAGTGCCTCGGTCTCCGACTCGGCGTCGCCGAATCGATTCAGGCCGCACACGACCGTACGCTTCGCGCCGCGGAAGGCACCGACGAGCCGCGCGAGATCGTCGCGATCCGTCCGCAAGAGCGAGTTGGCGCCGGCGACGAAGAGCGCGTCGTGGTCGTGCGGAATCCGCTTCAGGGTCGATCGTTCGAGGTCACCGAGGTAGCGGCGCGACGGGTCGGGGGCACGGCGATGCGACCACTCCCCGTCGGACCGGAGCGAGAGGTGCGCGACCTGGGTCGACTCGCCGGGCGCCGTGCGCAAGAGCGAGACGTCGACCTCCTCACGCGCGAGCCGATGCGCGATCGCCACCCCCGCCCGATCGACTCCAATGCGTGCGAGAATACTCGCCGCAATGCCGCACTGCGCCAAGCGAACCGCGACGCGCGCGGCGTTCCCTCCCGGTTCGCGGACGACCCCGCCCGAGCCGTCGAGACGAATCTCGTCGAGCACGACCGGGCCGACCACGAGTACGCGATGACGCTGCTCCCCGCTCGGGCTCACCCGGACGCGTTCTCGTCCGTGTTCGAGCTCGCGTTCTCTTCGGCCGGCTCGAAGCGGAGCGACGCGGAATTGATGCAGTGGCGTAACCCGGTCGGCTCGGGACCGTCTTCGAAGACGTGGCCGAGGTGGGCATCGCATCGGCTGCACAAGAGTTCGGTTCTCGCGGCCCAGAGCGAGTGGTCGGGGGCCGTCACCACGGCTCCGTCGCGAACGGCTTCCCAGAAGCTCGGCCACCCACTACCCGATTCGAACTTCGTCTGTGAGGAGTAGAGCGGTTGACCACAACACACGCAGAGATACGTACCGTCTTCCTTGTTGTCCCAGTACTCGCCCGTGAACGCGCGCTCGGTGCCCTTCTCGCGCGTGATGCGGTACTGCTCCGGCGTGAGCATTTCCTTCCACTCGTCTTCGGACTTGCGCACTTTCTGAACCTCCTCGTGAGTCGTCTCGGCCGCCGCGACGGCCGGATCGTTCGTCGGGCCCTCCGCGCTCGGTTTCAGCTCGATGGTCTTGCGGCTACATCCCGCGGCGACCATCGCGATCGCCAGCAGGCACGCCGCCACGATCGCCATTTGCTGCGTCGGTCGGGTCCGCGCGGGCCGGAATCGCACGGGCCGCTCGTTGCGGGCCTCGCGTCCGTCGGTGTCCGATCGATTCGTCTTCGTCGTCATTGCTGCCTCCGTCCGTTCGAAGCCTCGCCGGGATCGGCGCGCAGGCGACCTGCCGCACACCCGAACGCGTCGAGCCCTCCCGTATCGTATCGGATGCAGGCGGGGCGCGGCGCGTTTCGATCGAGAAACCGCGTTTCTTTGCGGACACGCTGCGTGCGGCTCTCGGCCATGAGGTTCGCGGCTCGTCGTCGAATGGATGCCGCTCTCCTCGCCTCCAGGGGCGCAACGAGCCGATACTCGAGAAGATTCGCCCGTTCGGACCGCTTGTTGCAAAAGACCCTGCCGATGCAACACCGAGGGTCGCGAGGCCGTGAGTTCGCTCGTCGTGGACGAGCGCTCGCGTACGAATTCGTGGCCGGCGCCGGGCAACGTGGCTCGGAGTCGGCCTTGGATCGCTTCCTTTCCCCGAGGATCGTGTCAACGAACCGTCTCAAGACCCTTCGGCGGCTGCATCGTGCGCCGCCGGGCGGCTCGGGTCCGCAGCTCGAGCCGCTCGGTGGTCGTTCCTCCCCTCCGCGCCTCCCCGGAACGCACCCTGAGCACCTGCCGGTCGATTTCTCTACACCGTTGATCCGTAAACAGATAGAATCCGGGCGCCGAGCGGCAGTCGGGCATGTCCGTCTCGCTCCCGGCCCTCCTGGCTTCGCGGGCCGCGGGCAAGAATCTCCACCTGCCTTCCGGATCCCCGATCCGGCGCGACGATTTCGATCGCCGGGTCCGGAGTGCGCAATGGGCCGAATGCGGGGTCGATGCTAGACTACCGGCCCTCAAAAGGGGGAAGCGTCACGCGCGAGAGGTGGTCCACGCTCGGGCAAAGTCCGTATCACGGTCATCCGCAGTTCGACTACTGGTTCCGTTTCAGAAAGGAAGTAAGTGTCCACGAACGATTATCGCGTCAACAACAGGATTCGCGTACCCGAAGTGCGTCTCATCGACGACGAGGGTGAACAGGTCGGAATCATCGCGACGACCGACGCGCTCGCGCGCGCCGAAGAAGCGGGACTCGATCTCGTCGAAGTCTCGCCCAACGCACGCCCGCCGGTGTGCCGCATCATGGACTTCGGCAAGTTCAAGTACCAGCAAGCGAAGAAGGAACAGAAGGGCAAGGGCGGCGGAAAGAGCTCGCAGCTCAAGGAAATTCGTGTGCGCCCCGCCATCGACAAGCACGACCTCCAGTACCGACTCGAGAACGCGCGCAAGTTCCTCGGTCAGGGACACAAGGTCCAAGTGGTCTGCATCTTCCGCGGTCGCCAGATGCGTCATCCCGAGCACGGCGCCGACGTCATGCGCCAAGTCGCGGAAGCCCTCGAGGACATCAGCAAGATCGAAAGCCCCGCCCGCATGATGGGGCGCCGAATGACCATGCTGCTCACTCACAAGTAGCGGTCGGCGCCGGACCGGCGAAACCCAACGCCGGCTCCATCACTTCCCTGGTTCGCTCCGCGAGTTCGACCGCGCTCGCGCCGTCATTCTCGATCCGCTCGTGGACCGTGATCTCGACGCGTGCGGGATACACCTTCCCGCCTCGCATCAGGTCGCGCGTCCCGGTAATGGTGACGGGGACGATCGGCACGCGCGTCTCTTGCGCGAGACGGAAGGCGCCCTGTTTGAATTGCAGGGACTTGCCGTCGCCGAAGGTGCCTTCGGGGAAGTACAGCATCGGGACGCCGCGCTTCAGAAACTCCACGCTCTTGCGCTTGGCCGCGAGGTGGCTTTCGTGACTGCCTCGCCGGACGCCGACGTATCCCGTCGCCCACATCGACCAGCCGAGAAACGGCAGGTAGAACAAACTCATCTTCGAGAGCCAGCGAAACCGCGTGCGCAGTTGGAACAGCATGAGGATGTCGGACTCGTGCTGGTGATTCGCGGTGTAGAGGACGCCGGTTCCGCGCGGCGCGAGGTGCTCGCGTCCCGACACGCGGACATGCCACCACGGCTGGAGGGCGACGATCGCGCGCGCCCAGCACGACGACAGGAAGTGACCGAGGTGGCGATCACGATCTCCGAGTAGCGTCGTGAACGGGACGATCACGAGCCAGATCGTGCACATCACGAGCGTGAGCACGAAAAAGACGAGCAGGAGCCACGCCATGCGCGCTCGGGCGATCCAATCTCGGAGCATCGGGGGTCCCTCTTCGACTGCTGCGGCGGCCGCGAGATTCTACAACCACGAAAAGGCCTGGAGCGCTCCCGGACTCCCGCTTATACTGGAACTTCGTACCCGCTAAGCAATTCCGAGATTCGCCTTCCCCAGGAGTCCTTCCCATGCTCGTCAGCTGCCGCTCAACGTCCCGTCTCGAAGTCCCGGATGGCTCGAATCGCCGAGAACGGCCACGGCACCCCGGCGGGTCGATTCGAGGACGAGGCTGGGTGCGCTGCATCGTGTTCGGGCTCCTCGCGCTCGCGTTGGCGTTCCCGACGGCACCGGCGAACGCGCAGTGCGAAGGCGAGACCCTCGTGGCGTCGGACAGCGCCGGCGGCGCTCGGTTCGGGCGCAGGTTGGCCGCGGACGGTGAGCTCCTCGTGGTCGGCGCCCCCTTCGATCCGACGATCGCCAATCGCGCCGGCGCGGCCTACGTCTTCCGCCTCGAGGCGGACCGATCCTGGACCGAAGAAGCGAAGCTGACGGCCACGGATGCCGACCCCGACGATGGCCTCGGCATCTCGGTCGCCATCGATGGCGACGCGGCGATCGTCGGCGCGATCGAAGACGACGAAGGGGCGCTCCAGGGAGGAGCCGCCTACGTGTTTCGACGAGACGGCGGCGGCGCGTGGACGCAAGAAGTCAAACTCCTCGCCCCGGACGCCGAACTCACCGATCAGTTCGGTGCGTCCGTCGCGATCCAAGGGGACATCGCCTTCGTGGGGGCTCCCTACGAAGACAGCTCGGGCGCCGACTCGGGATCCGTCTACATCTTCCGCCACGAAGGTGCCGGCACGTGGAGCTTCGTCACGAAGCTCGTCGCCGCGAGCGCGCAAGGCGGAGCGCTGTTCGGCACCACGATCGCGGTCGAAGGTGACGCGTTGCTCATCGGCGCTCCCACGCGGTCGGTGGCCGCGAGCGCCTCGGGCGCGGTCCACGCCTTCCGATTCGACGGGAGCCAGTGGACCGAAGAAGCCCTGCTGTCCGACCCGAACGCGACGAACGCGCAGTTCTTCGGCACGGCGATCGACGTCGAGAACGACATCGCGGTCGTCGGCGCATCGCTCGACAACACCGACGGCAACCAGGGCGGTTCCGCGTTCGTGTTCGCGCGCGCGGGAGGCGGCGTGTGGCATCTCGCAAAGCAGCTTGGCGATGGCGAGCGACGCACGCAGTTCGGCGCGGGCGTCGCGATCGAAGACGGCCACCTCGCGATCGGCGCGTATCGCGCGAAGCCGGGCGGCATCGAAGCCGGCGCCGCGTTCTACTTCCGCAGCGATGGGCTCGGCGACTGGATCCCATTCGGCCGCTACGCCGCGGCCGCGGGCGCCAACAACGACAACCTCGGCTTTGCGGTCGAACTGCACGACGGGATCCTGCTCGCCGGCGCTCGGCTCGCCGAAACGCCGGGCGGCATGGACGCCGGCTCGGTCGTCCCCTTCGACGTGGGCAACGCGGCGTGCCTGTGCATGACGGGCACCGTCGACCTGGCGGGCGCCGGCCCGGTCGATCGACTCTACGTCAACGGTTCGGCGGGAGGTGATCAACGTACCGTCACGATGGACGCGACCGATCTTCTCGTCGCGTATCTGCTGCTCCCGCCCGCTGGGGGCAACGGCAAGTTCGTCGCCCACGCGAACACCGGCGCGCCCACGCTCGATTCGCTCCGAATCCTCCCCTCCTCGGTCGGGACGAGCTGCTTCGAAATGCTCCTCCCGCTCGGCGGAGCACCGATCGCCGTGTGGAATAACGTCGGTCGCCCCAATCAGGTCGGCGCGAGCCGCGATTTCACGGGCAGCGCGATCCCCGACCCGCCGCGCGCTCCGTCGATCTTCCTGCAACTCGACGCCGGCGATCCTGCCAACCTGCCCCCCGGCACCACCATCACGCTCCAAGCCGCCATGCTCGATCCCGGTTCGGTCAGCGACAAGGGCGGAAGCGTCACGAACGCCGTCGCGATCGTGTTCGAGTAGCCTCGTGCATGCGCCGGCCAGGGTCGCGAGCCCGATCGATCAAGAGCGGATCAGCCGCATGAACTCTTCGCGCGTGGACTGATTGTCGAGGAACACTCCGCTCATGGCGCTCGTGGTGGTGATCGAGTTCTGTTTCTGAACTCCGCGCATGACCATGCAAAGGTGTTTGGCCTCGACCACGACAGCGACTCCGGCCGGACGCAGCACTTCTTGGATCGCATCGCGCACTTGGACGGTAAGTCGTTCCTGAACCTGAAGTCGGCGCGCGAAGACGTCGACCACGCGCGGAATCTTCGAAAGCCCGACGATGCGACCCTGCGGGATGTAGGCAACGTGCGCCCGGCCGAAGAACGGCACCATGTGGTGCTCGCACAGCGAGAAGAGCTCGATGTCTTTGACGAGAATCATCTCCTCGTACTCTTCGTCGAACATCGCCTGCTCGAGCACCGACCGAGGATCCTGCTCGTAGCCCGAAGTCAGGAACTCGTAGGCTTTCGCGACACGATCCGGAGTCTTCACGAGCCCCTCTCGTGACGGATCTTCACCGAGCTCGGTCAGGATGCTGCGCACACTCTCGGCGATCGATTCGCGGTCGACCCCGCGCGGCGCAGGCTCGTGCGCGCCAGAGTCGTGCGGGTCGACGAACGGGATCTGGGTCTTTCGGTCGGCTTCCACTCGGTCGGGTCTCCTACCTCGATTCGGAACGTCGGCGAAGCGGTGCTTCGTTCGCGCCGGGTCAGAGCGAGATTCTATCGAACGCGGCCCCGAGCCGCTTGCCCCGCGATTCAAACGAGTGTATCATACGATGATTCAAACGGAGGTTTGACTTGCCCGACACCACGCCAGACCGCGCCACGACCACCCGCGATCGCCTGATCGATGCGGCCACGACCGTTTTCGCCGAGCACGGATTCCGGGATGCGGGTGTGCGTGAAATCTGCCGTCGGGCGGGCGCGAACCCGGCCGCGGTCAACTACCACTTCGGGTCGAAGCAGGAGTTGTACTGGTCGGTGCTGCGTCACGCTTTCGAGAAGGCCGGTCCCGCATGGCCCATGCCTCGCCTCGCCGACGAACCCACCGATCCCGAGGGTCGGCTCCGCGAATGGATCCGCTGGTTCGCCGAGCGCATGTTCGGCGAGACCGTGATGAGCCAGCTCATGATCGCCGAGATGCGTGACCACACCGAGGCGCTCGACCGCCTCATCGACGAGTCGATCCGCCCGGTGTTCGAAGAAGTCTCGGGCATGGTCGCCGCCATGACCGGACTGCATCCGACGAGCCGTCGCGTCGAGCTGTGCGTGTCGAGCATTATCGGGCAATGCCTCTTCTACAAGTCCGCCAAACCCCTCGTCGAACGATTGCACTCGCACCATCGCCGCGACCTGCCCGAGATCGAGCGCGTGGCCGATCACGTCTACCGCTTCTCGATCGCGGGGATCCGCGCCATTTCCGAACAGCCGTGGGACGAGTCGCCCCGCCTCGACCGAGCGTCCGGTAAGAAGCGCGAGGAGCGCGAGAACGACACATGACACCTCCGCGACTCCGGCGACGACCGCCCCGACACCGAACACCATCACCGCTGCCCTCGAGACCTCGTGGACTCGGAGCCTTGCTCCTCGCCGCTTCGTCGCTGGTCGCGTTCGCTTGTACGCCCTACCGCGTGCACGAGCTCGACCGCCCTGCGGTCGCGATTCCCGAGAGCTTCGATACGAACGGGGTGCTCGGCGATCACGTCGTCGATCGCTGGTGGATCGAGTTCGAAGATGCGGAGCTGACGCGCGCGATCGAGACCGCGTTCGAGCACAACCCGTCCCTTCGTCAAGCATTTCGGCGTCTCGACCAGGCGGGCGCGATCACGCGGATCACGAATTCGGAGCGCATTCCGCAGGTCTCGGTTCAAGGAGGTGCGAGCCGCACGGAACTCGTCGACCGCAACGGGCGGGATCTTCAGACCGGTGCCGAAGAGACCACGCGCACGACCGACCGGCGATACTTCGCCGCCGGGGTGCTGTCGTGGGAGATCGACTTGTGGAATCGCATCGGTTCGGCTGTCGCGGCCGAGGAGCTTCGCTTCGAGGCCACGCGGCGCGACGTCGAAGAGACCGCGCTCCTCCTCGCGTCCGAGATCGCCGACGCATGGTTCACGATTCAGGAACAACGGGCGCTGCTCCAACTGCTCGACGAGCAGATTCGTGTGAGCGAAACGCTTCTCGAACTCACCGAGCTGCGCTTCAGCCTCGGCGACGGAACCGCGCTCGACGTGCTGCAGCAGCGACAACAGCTCGCCGCGACGCGCTCGGCGATTCCCGAAACCCGCTCGACTCTCGACCGTCAACAACATCGCCTCGCGGTGCTGCTCGGTCGTCCGCCTCGCGACGCGGGCTTCGAGCCGAGCGCGACGCTTCCCGAGCTCCCCGCCTTCCCGATCCTCGAGAAACCCGTCAACCTTCTCGAGACGCGTCCCGACTTGCGCGCCGCGATGCTGCGCGTGCGCGCCGCCGACCACGACGTGGCCGCCGCCATCGCCGCACGCTATCCACGCCTCGTGCTCGATCTGTCGTACGAATTCAGCGCAGCTCGATCTTCCGAGATCTTCGAACGCGAGACGAGCAGCCTTCTCGGGAGTCTCATCGCGCCACTCGTGGACGGAGGCCGGCGACGAGCCGAGGTCGCACGGCGGCGTTCGATCGTTCAAGAACAACTCGAAGCGTTCGGGGCCGCGTACCTCGATGCGCTGCGTGAAGTCGAAGACGCCTTGTCGAGTGAACGCCACCAGCTCGATCTCGTCGAGCGTTTGCGTGAGCAACTCGAGCTCTCGCGCGCCAATCTCGACGAATCACGATCCCGCTACTCGAACGGCCTCACCGACTACCTCTCGGTGATCGTCGCGGTGCAAGCGCTGCAAGAACTCGAGCGCCGGTGGATCAGCGAACAGAAACGCTTGCTCGCGTTTCGCGCCGGTCTCTACCGCGCGACGGGCGGCATCTGGATGCGAACGCTCGAAGCGCCTCCCGAGCGGCAACTGTCTCGCGCCGAGACCTCTCGAACGGAGTCCCGACCATGACGTCCCCATCGCGTAAGGTCGCACGCCTGATCGTCGGAACCGTGCGCGTCGTCGTCCCGCTCGCGATTCTCGCGGTGGGAGTCTTCGGCGCTTACGTCCTCATCCGAACGAAACCCGAGGTGCCGAAAGCCGAGCGAGTCGAACGGCCGACGTTCGTCGAAACCGCTCCACTCGAAGCCCACGATCATGCGGTTCGATTCGAAGCGTTCGGCACCGTGCAGTCGTTCCGCCGCGTCGACCTGCAACCTCAGGTCAGCGGCATCGTCGTCGAGCAGTACGACGGACTCTTGCGTGGGCACACGGTTCGTGAAGGCACCCTGATCGTACGCATCGATCCTCGCGACTACCGTCTCGAAGTCGAACAGCGAGAAGCCGACGTGGTCCGGGCCGAGTTCGAGCTCCAGCTCGAGCAAGGTCGGCAGATCGTCGCCAAACGCGAGTGGGATCTGCTCGACGATTCGCTGCGGCGGCCGTCTACGCCTGAACCCAGCGAGCTCTCGCAATCACTCGCCCTCCGCAAGCCGCAACTCAAAGACAAAACCGCCGCGCTCGCGGCCGCGAAGAGTCGGCTCGCACGCGCCGAACTCGACCTCGCACGCACCGAGATCCGAGCGCCGTTCGACGCGCTGATCCTCGAAGAATCGGTCGAGCTCGGTCAGCTCGTGACGTCGCAGAGTCCGGTCGCCACGCTGGTCGACGTTCGGGAGTACCACGTGCAGGTCAGCCTCCCCGTCGATCGCATCACCGAAGTCCGGTTCCCGAGCTCGGAGCAGCCCAACGGGGCGAGCGTGTCGATCACTCGCGACGTGCGAGGTCCTCGCGATGCATCTGGCGGGCCATCGACCTACGAAGGGCGGGTCGTGCAACTCGTCGGTGACGTCGATCCGACGGGACGCATGGCGCGGCTGTTGGTCTCGGTACGGGATCCGCTCGGGATCGAAAGCGGCGGCGAGCGTCGCGCCGCCCCGCTCCTCCTCGGCGAGTACGTGCGCGTGCTCATCGACGGGCCGGTGCTCGAAGACGTCGTCGAGATCTCCCGCGCCGCGGTTCGCGAAGGCAACCAGGCCTGGGTGATGACGGAGGACGGCACGCTCGCGCTCCGCGACCTCGACGTGCGACACGGTACCGACACCGTCGTCTACGCCGCCGACACGTTCGAGCCCGGGGACGCCCTCGTGCTCACCCCCCTCGCCGCGGCCGTCCCGGGCATGAAGCTCACCACCGCCACCGACGCCGACGCCGACGCGAGCGGCGCATCCGAGGACGACGACGCATGACGCTCTCGCGCGACGACACCGCACCCTCGGCACGAAAACTACCGCCCGTTCCGCCGGGCGGACCGATCGCGTGGATGAGCCGCAATCACGTCGCGGCCAACATTCTCATGGCGATCCTCATTATCGGCGGTCTGCTGTTCGCGTCGCGTGTGAAGCAGGAGGTGTTCCCGGACTTCTCGCTCGACCTGATCTCGGTGAGCGTGCCGTATCCGGGAGCGTCGCCGGAAGAGGTCGAACAAGGGATCTTGCTGTCGATCGAAGACGGAGTGCGCGGGCTCGACGGCGTGAAAGACGTCACGTCGCAAGCGAACGAAGGGCTCGGCGCGCTTTCGATCGAGCTGCTGACAGGCGCGGACTCGCAGCGCGCGCTGCAAGACGTGAAGAACGCGGTCGACCGCCTCACCTCTCTGCCGCAAGACGCCGAACGACCGATCGTCAGCCTGGTCACCAACAAGTTCGAGGTGGTCTCGGTCGTGCTGCACGGGGACCTTCCCCCCGCACAGTTGCGAGCGCTCGGGGAGCAGGTCCGCGACGATCTGGTGGCGGACCCGGGCATCACCACCGCCGAGCTGGTCGGCGCCCCCGCACACGAGCTGAGCATCGAGATCCCCCAAGCCCAGCTGCGTACCCACGGACTCACGCTCGACGACGTCGCCAACAAGATCCGCGCGACCTCGGTCGAGCTGGCAGGCGGATCGGTGCGCACCGAGGGCGGCGAGGTGCTGCTACGCACCGCCGAGAAACGCTACGGGGCGGCCGAGTTCGAGGCCCTGCCGCTTCTCACGGGCAGCACGGGCACCGAGCTCACGCTCGGCCAGATCGCGGAGATTCGAGAGACGTTCGCGGAGACCGACGAGCTCGCCTACTGGGACGACGAGCCCGCGCTCATGGTCAAGGTGTTCCGTACCGGAGACCAAACCCCGCTCGAGGTCGCCGCCGTCGTGCGAGAGCACCTCGCTCGGCTCGACCGCGAGCTGCCCCGCGGGGTCTCGGCGGACACATGGCTCGATTGGTCGGAGATCTATCAGCAGCGCATCGACCTCCTGCTGCGCAACGCCTTCCTCGGGCTCACGCTGGTGCTGCTCATCCTGGGTCTGTTCCTGGAGCTCCGCCTGGCGGTGTGGGTCACGATGGGGATCCCGGTGAGCTTCCTGGGCGCGGTGCTGTTCATGCCCACGCTCGACGTCACCGTGAACATGATCTCGCTGTTCGCGTTCATCG
>JAUIME010000510.1 GCA_030433195.1 bacterium | reverse complement strand
CGCGCGCAGGCCGGTTGCCGGCCGGCGAGTCGCGAAGTCGATCGGTACGTCGACATGGATGCCTCCTCCTTTGTGGGTCTCGGCCCGGAACCCCCGGGAACGCCGCTCATACGAATCGCCGGGGGCGGATCTTTCACGCTTTTCGATTCCTGCGGTTCGGCGGGTCGACCCGCGTGTCGGCTCGCGCCGCCGAGCGCGGCTTGCCCGGGATCGGGGCATACCCTATAACGCTCCCTCGCGCCGTTTTCGGCGGCGAAACCGGCGCGTGACGCCGGGATCCGTCGTGAGTTGCACCGCACGTCGCCAAGCAATGCACCCCCCTGCGAGGAGATCGATGAACAAGCCGAAGACGGCGATCACGCCGACGTGTGCGAGGGTGCATGGTCATCAAGCCGTGGGGGTACAGCGTCTGGGAGAACATGCAGGCCGCGCTCGACGCGAAGTTCAAGGCGACGGGGCACGTGAATGCGTACTTCCCGTTGTTCATCCCGCTGTCGTTCCTCGAGAAGGAAGCGCAGCACGTCGAGGGTTTCGCGAAAGAGTGCGCGGTCGTCACGCATCATCGGCTCGAGCAGGGTGAGGACGGCAAGCTCGTTCCGGCCGGAAAGCTCGAGGAGCCGCTCATCGTGCGGCCGACCTCCGAGACGATCATCGGCGAGATGTTCGCGAAGTGGGTGCAGTCGTATCGCGATCTGCCGCTGCTCATCAACCAGTGGGCGAACGTCGTGCGGTGGGAGTTGCGCACGCGCCTGTTCTTGCGCACGACCGAGTTCCTGTGGCAGGAAGGGCACACCGCGCACGCGACGGATCAAGAGGCGCGCGAAGAGACCGATCGCATGCTCGAGGTCTACGCCGACTTCGCCGAGAATCACATGGCGATCCCGGTCATCAAGGGCCACAAGACCGAGAGCGAACGCTTCCCGGGTGCCGACGACACGCTGTGCATCGAAGCGATGATGCAGGATCGCAAGGCGCTGCAAGCGGCGACGTCTCACCATCTCGGCCAGAACTTCGCGAAGGCCGCCAACATCAAGTTCCAGACCGAAGAGGGCGTCGAAGAGTTCGCGTGGACGACGTCGTGGGGCATGACGACGCGCATGATCGGCGCGATGGTGATGGTGCACGGCGACGACGACGGACTGCGCATCCCGCCGCGCATGGCGCCGTCGCACATCGCGATCCTTCCGGTGCTGCACAAGGAAGAGACGCGCGCCGCGGTCATGGAGTACTGCGAGAAGCTGAAAGCCGACCTCGAAGCACTCGAGTACGAAGGCGAGAAGATTCGCGTCGCGTTCGACACGCGCGACGTGCGCGGCGGTGAGAAGACGTGGCACTGGGTCAAGAAGGGCGTGCCCGTGCGACTCGAAGTCGGGCCGCGCGACATGGAGGGCGATTCGGTGTTCGTCGCTCGGCGCGACAAGGGGCCCAAGGAGAAGTACGGGCAGAAGCGCGACGAGTTCGTGAGCGGTGCCCCGGCGCTCCTCGCCGACATCCAGAAGAACCTGTTCGAGCAAGCGAAGGCGTTCCGCGACGAGCACACGGTGTCGATCGACACCAAGGAAGAGTTCTACGCGTTCTTCACGCCGAAGAACGCCGACAAGCCGGAACCGCACGGCGGCTTCGCGATGTGTCATTGGTCGGGCGAGGCGGAAGTGGAAGAGATCGTCGGCAAGGATCTCAACGTCACGATCCGTTGCATCCCGCTCGACGCGCCCCACGAAGAAGGCAAGTGCGTCATCAGCGGCAAGCCGAGCTCGCGCCGCGTCGTCTTCGCGAAATCGTACTGAGGGAAGCGTCGGTCGCGCCCCGAGTGTCGTCCGCAGTTCGGTCCGTCTGTCGAGGATCCGTGGTGGGCCATCCCGAGCCGTCTCTCGCGATCTTCCTGCTGGGTCGTTTCCGCGTGCACGTGGACGGTGTGCCCGTGCCGTCGGAGCGTTGGACGCGCCGCAAGAGCAAGGCACTCGTGAAACTTCTCGCGCTCGCGCGCGGCCACGAGATGCATCGCGAGCAGATCACCGAATCGCTGTGGCCCGAGTCGTCGCCCGACGCCGCGGCGAACAATCTCAACAAGGCGATCCTGCAAGTGCGCCGTACGCTCGAGCCCGAGCTGGCGTCGGGCGGGGGAACGTCGCGTTTCGTCCATCGCGAAGGCGATCTCGTACGGCTCGCCGCCGACGGGTTGTGGATCGACGTCGAGGCGTTCGAGAGCGACGTCGCGCGAACCGGTGATGCCGATGCGATCGAGCGCGCGCTCGTGCTCTACGAAGGGGATCTACTGCCGGAGGATCTCTACGAGGATTGGGCGTCGGCGCGTCGGGATCGACTGCGTCGCCAGTACGGGGATGCGATCCTCGCATCGGCGGGGCGTCTCGCCGAAGCCGGGGATCGCGCGCCGGCGATCGAACGGCTCGGACGGTTGATTGCTCACGATCCCGCTCACGAGGTCGCTCACGCGCGGCTCATGCACATGTATTGGCTCGAAGGGCAGCGCGAAAAGGCGTTGCGTCAGTTCGAGGCGTGTCGCGAAGCGTTGCGACGCGAGCTCGATGCCGAGCCGAGCGAGGAGACCGAGCGGCTGCGCGCGGAGATCGCGTCCGGTGTGGCGGCGACGGAGGAAGGCCGAGCATCGGGCACGGGCTCGGGTCGGCGGACGGGCTCGGTTCCGATCGGTCCCGTCGGGTCGGCAGGCGGGGTTGCCCTCGACGAGCGTTCGTTGTGCGTGCTCCCTTTCGAGAACGAGAGTGCGGACGACGGGCTCGATTACTTTTGCGACGGCATCGCCGAGACGCTCATCAACAGCTTGTCGCGGCTCGGTCATCTGAGAGTGCTCGCGCGCAGCACGTCGTTCCGGTACCGCGGGACGCGCATCGATGCGGTCGAGGTCGGGCGAGAGCTCGGGGTCGGCACCGTCGTCCATGGGCGGGTCGTGCAGTTCAGCGAACGGTTCATCGTCGGTGTCGAACTCGTGAACGTCGCCGATGGAACGCAGCGCTGGGGGCAGCGATTCGACCGTCCCGAGGCGGACATCTTCGAGGTGCAAGACGAGATCTCGCGCGAGGTGTCTCGGCAGTTGCGGCTCGAGCTGTCGCGAGCCGAGCGTACGCGCCTCGAGCATCGTCCGACGGCGGACCCGTTGGCGTACCGCGAGTATCTGCGCGGTCGCTTCCACTGGAACAAGCGCAACGGCGTCGCGTTGGAGCGCGCGATCGAATCGTTCCGGCGTGCGATCGATCTCGATCCCGCGTATGCGTTGGCGTATTCGGGTCTCGCCGACAGCTATGCGCTGCTCGGACTCTACGGCGGCAAGGCTCCGAACGACACGATGCCGAAGGCGAAGGCGGCGGCCGAGCATGCGCTTTCGATTGACGACTCTCTCGCGGCCGTTCACGCATCGCTCGCGATTGCGCTCTTCTACCACGACTGGGATTGGGAGGGTGCCGAACGCTGCTTCCGTCGCGCAATCGACGTCAACCCCGCGTACGCGACGGCGCATCACTGGTACCACGAGCTCCTGACCGCGCGCGGTCGATTCGCCGAGGGCATGGAGGAGATTCGTCACGCCGAGTCGATCGACCCGCTGTCGATCATCATCAAGACCGACGTGGGCTGGGGCCTGTACTTCGCGCGGGAGTACGAACGTGCGAAGCGCCACTTGCTCGCGTCCCTCGAGATGGATGCGCAGTTCGCGGTCGCGCACCTCGTTCTCGGCCTCGTGAGATTCCACTGCGGCGAGACCGACGACGGGATCGCCGACGTCGAGCGTGCGATCGAGGCGTCGCCGGCTCCATTCGCGATCGCGATCGCCGTTCTCGGCGCGATGCAGGGTGTCCGCGGCAATGCCGATGCGGCTCACGAAGCGTTGCGACGCCTGCGCGACGAAGGGAAGCGCGGTTTCGTGTCGGCGTATTGCGACGCGCTCGTGCACACGGGCCTGGGCGATGCCGAGCGCGCGTTCGACGCTCTCGATGCGGCGGTCGACGAGCGCTACGACCGCCTCGTCTACCTCGACGTGGACCCGCTCTTCGACTCGCTTCGGGAGCATCCGAGGTTCGCGACGCTCCGCGAACGCATCGGGCTTTCCGCCGGCTGAGTCCGGCTCTTAGGCCGTTCTAGGCACCCCTCAGCGCTCGGATTGCAGATTCCCTGCTGAAAAATCGCGAGGGAATGCCCGGAGAATCGCCGGGGAATCCCCGTCCGCTACTTTCCCTGACAGATCGACGAACGCCGGCTCGGAGGGAGCCGGCCGGGGCATTCGAGATCCGTCGTAGGGGGAGCCATGTTCGAAATGTCGAAGGGGCGGGAGTTGCTGATGCGCGTTGCGGCCGGAGAGTGCGAAGCGCTCACGGTCTTTCGGG
>JAUIME010000509.1 GCA_030433195.1 bacterium | reverse complement strand
TTCATCCTCGGGCTCTACCTCCTGCGTTGGTGGGAGCCGGTCGACCTGTGGCTCATCGAGCCGATGACACTGTTCATCGCGACGCTCGCGAAGGTCACGCTCGGCCTCACGGGCGCGGTCGTGTCGCAGGACGGGACGATCGTCGGCTACGGCGGCATCCACCTCAACATCCTCGAGGAATGCAACGGCGTGCCCGCGATGATCGTCTTCCTCGCCGCGATCCTCGCCTATCCGGCACCGTTCACGAAGAAGCTCCTCGGCATCGCGATCGGAATCCCCGCGATCTTCGCCCTCAACCAAGTGCGCGTCACGAGCTTGTTCCTCGTCTACAAGCACATGTCGCCGCGTCTCTTTGATTTGATGCACATCTATGTCTGGCAGTTCGTCGTCATCACGTTTGCCGTTCTTCTCTGGCTCTACTGGGCTGAGCGATTTGTCCGACGACACCGGCCGGAAGGTTCTGCTTCTTAGCGTCCGCTGCCTGGTGTTCCTCCTCGCGTTCTTCGCCCTCTGGATCGCCCTCGGTCCGTATTACACGAGGGTGCTGGCCGCCGCATTCGACGCGCTGGCGCCGACTCTCGAAACGCCGAAACTCACCGAGAGCGTGGCCTACGACGCCGCCTCGGACTCCATCGTCGTCACGGCACCGATCGTCTTCAGCTCACCGCAGCACGGCTTCGACGGGACGTTCCATTTCGGGAGCGTACTGTTCGCCGCGCTCGTGTTCGCGACCCTGCCGAACCTGACGCTGCTCGTGCGCTTTGCGCTCGTGCTCGCCGGTCTCTTGCTGCTCGTCCCGATCCACCTCGCCGAGCTCCACGTCTTCAACCAGGCGTGGTACGCGTTCTACGGAGAGCACGCAGCGAGGAGCTACACCGACGGCCAGCGGTCGTTCCTCAACTGGACCGCACAGGTCTTGAAGCACGGCGAGATCGCCTTCCCGCTGATCCTGTGGGTGTTCGCATACTTCTCGACGCGGCGCCGCGGCGTCGGCGCGAGCTGAACCGATTCGCTCGAATCCCCTCGCCCGGTACCGCTTCGTACGGGCCTCGCGATCGCTCCTGATTTCGTCGGCAGAATTCTGTCAATGTCCTTCGCCCCGAGGTCGATAGAGACTGCCCGATTGCCCGTCTCGACCGGGCGTTTCCGACTCGCTATCCGGAGATCACGATGACGAATCTCGACAGTCTGCTCGGCGAAGCCGTGTCCCGCGGCGCATCCGACATCCACTTCAAGGCCGGCAACCCGCCGGTTCTGCGCGTCGACGGTCGCCTCGTCCGACTCGAGTCCGAACCGCTCTCGTCCGAACAGATCGAAGAGGTCCTCGACGGTATCCTGACCGAAGAACAGCTCGAGTCGTTCCGACGCGAGAAGGAGCTCGACGTCCCCCACTTCATCCACGGCGTGTCACGCTTCCGCGTCAACGTCTCGAAGGAGAAGGGTAACGTCCGTATCGTCTTCCGATTGATCCCGCTCAAGATCCCCTCGATCGACGAACTGCAGCTCCCCGGCACGCTCAAGGAGCTCGTGAAGAAGCAGTACGGGCTCGTGCTGATCACCGGCGCGACGGGCATGGGCAAGAGCACGACGCTCGCGTCGATGGTGCACGAGATCAACAAGCAGTCGGGCCTCCACATCGTCACCGTCGAGGATCCGATCGAATTCGTTCACGAGGATCTCGAGGGAATCGTCACGCAACGTCAGCTACGCATCGACACGCATTCGTTCTCGGAAGCGCTGCGCAACGTGCTGCGCCAAGATCCCGACGTCATCCTCGTCGGCGAGATGCGCGACGCCGAGACCGTCCAGGCCGCCCTCTCGGCCGCCGAGACCGGACACCTCGTGCTGTCGACGATGCAGACCAACGACGCCGTCGAAACCGTGCATCGCGTGCTCGACTTCTTCGACGAATCGAAGCAGCGCCTCGTCCGCGCGCAGTTCTCGACCTGCCTGCGAGGCATCGTCTCGCAGCGTCTCATCCCGCGTCGCGAGGGGTCCGGACGCATCGCGGCTTGCGAGGTCTTGATCGGCACGCGCACGGTGAAAGACCTGATCCTCGCGGGAAGCGAAACGAGCCGCGTGCACAAGATCATGGAGGAAGGCAAGGGCATCTACGGATCCCAGACCTTCGACCAAGCGCTCTACGATCTGTGGGAGTCCGAAGCGATCTCGCAGCGCACGGCTCTCGAATACGCGACCAACCCGCAGGACCTCTCGCTGCGCTTCCGCGGATTCAAGCCCGGCAAGCTCCAGAAGGTCTGAATCGCGGGGTTCTCGAATCTCCGCGAGGTGCCCGATCGTAGCGGCGATCGCGCTTGACGGCGTGAGAAAGCCGCCGCTGTCGGCCCGTTGAAAAACTCGCCACAGCCGGAACGGCGAGCGTCCTCCGCCTCTCGCCGCGACCGAAAGCTCGACGTATTCACCGATACGACTTCGTTTCGGCCGCGACGACCGGCGGGAAATCTCACGATTCTGACTCGCGCCCGTTTTTCAACGGGCTGCTATAATCCGGCATGGCGAGTTCACCTTCCCAAGCTCCGGTCGCGCGATTCACGTTCTTCATTTTGCTCGGCGCGGCCCTCGGTTTCGTCGCGGCGTGGAATCTCGACAGCGGCGAGGACGATGCCGCCGACACGACGGTGCGGATCCGTGTGGTCGGTCGCGCCGTTGCCGAGCCGATTCCGGAGTGGGTGTTGCGCATGATGCGCGACCCCGCGCGTCGCGAACTCGCCACGCGCGCTGCGACCCTGCGTCATCCCGAGCTTCGCGCGACGCCGCCGACTTTCGAGCTCGACACCGCCGACGCGATCCCTGCACAGCCCGCGTCCTTGGGACACGCCGCGTTGGCGATCACCGCGCCCACCCGATCCGCAGCGCTCGAGACGTCGCGTTGGCTGACCCAGTCGCTGCGTGAGGCGGTCGCGACCGCGGCCTCGATACGCGCCGCCGCGCTCGCCGACGAATCAAGCGGCGAAGACGATTCCGATGCGCAACCCCGCCCCGCCGCCGAACGCGAAGAGACGCTTCCGACCCTACCTCCCGATACCGACGCCCTCACGGCGAGTACGCGCGCCGAGATCGACGATCTGCAGCTCGAGACCGAGGCGCTGCGCGACGAACGCCGGATCCTCAAGGCCGAGGAGATCCGTCTTTGGAGCGAGCGCACCCAGGCCTCGGGACGACTCGACTCGATTCGCGACGCGCTCGAGAGCACGCCCGAGATCCGTCTCGTCCGCAAGAAGCTGATCGAAGACGCCGCACTCGCCGGCGCGACCTACGACAACGCCTTCGAAGACGCGGCGCGCGTGCAAGCGCTGAGCTTCGAAGAGGAGATCCCGGATCCGGTCCACGCGCAACTTCGCGCCATGGAGGAGAACATTATCGCCGAGGGTACCGGCTACCAGCGGCGGCTCGCCGAGCTCGAACAGGAGATTCGCACCGTGGAAGACACCATCCGACTCAACGTCGCTCGCATCCGCGGGCTCGCCGCCTCCCTACCGAACGATCGGCCCGAGCGATCCCTCGCTTCGGCGTCGGGCGGTGACGGCGCCGTCGGTTCGACCGCGGTCGCGGCGCCCGTGCAGTTGCTCGAGCCTTCGTTCGAGACCACGGCCACCTTGCCGCCGGCGGATCGTCGGGTCGCGGGTCTCGCGATCGGCACGATCGCGGGCGCGGCACTCGGCTGGCTCGTCGCGGCGCTCATGACCGGATTCGGAGCGCGCCGCGTCACACCGTTGTTGCTCATCGCAGTCGCCCTCGCGGTGACGGCACCCGCGAAGGCGCAAAAGATCGAGCCCGGCCGCCCCGCTCCCGACCTCGACGGATCCGGCGTGACGTGGATGAACACGAAGAAGCTCTCGCTCCGCGATCTACGCGGCGAAGTCGTGTTCCTCGAGTTCTTCCAAACGACCTACGCCGACTACGGCCGCCAGATCACGGCGATCCGCGACTTCCTCGCGCGCAACGAAGGCAAGCCGATTCGTTACGTCGGTATCGTGTCGGGCGAGAAGCCGCAGCAGGTCTCGAAGTACATCGAGGAGATGGGCATCGAGTACCCGGTCGCTGTCGACCGCTACGCGAAGATCCAGGCGAAGTACGGGATCGGTCAGGCGACGCTGTTCATCCTCGACTCGAGCGGCACGGTCTCTTGGAAAGGCAACCCGTTCACGCTGGCACGCGTCGGAGACTACGAGCTCGAACGCGCCATCGCGGCCGAGGCCGAGCGCATGGCCGCCGTCTTCTTCGAGGCGACGGCCGCCTACCTCGACGGCGAGTACGCGAAGGCACGCGACGCTTTCGAGCGTGTTCAGAAGGGTGATCCGCGTGCCGAGGCGAAAGACTTGGCCGGTCGCTACCTCACG
>JAUIME010000508.1 GCA_030433195.1 bacterium | reverse complement strand
GATCCGCATTCGTGAGTCGTCGGCCGCGCGGCTGCGCGCGTTCTTTCACCGCGTGAAGTTCTGTCGGCTACTCTTCGAAATCGAGCGCGAGGACGATGGCGCGTACGTGTTGCGGCTCGACGGACCGATGTCGGTGTTCAAGTCGTCGCAGAAGTACGGCGTTCAGCTCGCGATGTTCTTGCCGGCGCTGTTGCATCTCGAAGCGTATCGCCTCGAGTCCGAGATCCGGCACGGCCCGAAGCGACGCGCGGTTTCGTTCGCGCTCGACGCATCGCAGGGACTCGAACCGGTCGATCGGCTGCGCGGGCAGTGGCGGCCCGAGGAGGTCGACTGGCTCGCCGAGCGCTTCGCGAAGCTCGGGAGCGATTGGTCGATGTCGGAAGAGGCGCGCGTGATCGATCTCGGACGTCAGGGCATCGTCATCGCCGACGCGGTGTTCGTGCATGGGCCGAGCGGTTTCGAAGTCGGGCTCGAGCTGCTGGGGTACTGGCGGCGCGGCAGCGTGGCGACGCGCTTGCGCCTCTTGCGCGAGCATGCGCCGCTCGCCCTGATCGTCGCCGTGTCGAAAGAGCTACGGCTGGCCGACGAGGAACTCGAGGGACTCGGTGACGACGTGGTCGTGTTCCGAGCGACGCCGATCGCGCGCGACGTGCTCGCGGCGCTCGAGCGCGTCCGTCAGTCGCCCGATTCGGGCTTGGCGACGATCTCGTAGATCGCCCGGATGAGATCCGGAAGCGGGAACGGCTTCGAGATCACCGTGATGGGCCCGTCGACCGGAACGTCGAGCTCGGGATTCCCGGACTGCACGAGTATCGGTACCTGCGCGTGAATCTGGCGCAGTGCGGGGAGGAGGCCCCCGTCGGGCGGTCCGGGAAGGTCGGACACGAGAATCACGAGCGCGATCTCGTCGCGGTGGGTCTGCAAGCGTTCGATCGCCTCGGTGCCGTTCGACGCGGTCACGACCCGGAAGCCGCGACTCGTGAGGCTCAGCTGCAGGATCTCGCACACCTGGGAATCGTCGGCCAAGAGGATCAGCTCGCTGCTCGCTCGCGGCTCCGCGGTGGTCGCCCCTTGGTTGTCGTCGAGCTTCGCGGGATCCGCGAGCGGCAGGGCGACGACGAACGTCGTACCCTTGCCCGGAATCGAGGCGAACTCGATCTCGCCGCGATGTTCCTTGACGATTCCGTGCACGACCGACAGGCCGAGCCCGGTACCGCGATCGCGGACCTTGGTCGTGAAGAACGGCTCGAACAGTCGTGATTCGAAAGCCTCTTGGATGCCGCAGCCGTTGTCGCGCACGGTGAGGTACGCGGTCCCGTGGCCCTCGTCAGGCGGGGAGACGATTCGCGGTTCGGCGGCGCTCGGTGAATCCGAGAGCGTGATCTCGATCGTGCCGTCGGCGGCGATGGCGTCGCGCGCGTTGAGCGCGAGGTTCATGAGCACTTGCTGGATTCCGTTCGGCGACGCGTGGACCCAGAACTTGCGCCGGCCTTCGACGTGGGTCAGCAAGCTCGCCTGCGCCGGCACCGCTCGTCGGAGCAGCGCGAGCGTCTGCTCGATTTCGGCCGCCCAATCGACGCGCTGCATCGCCGTCGGCGTCTTGTGCGAGAACGTCAGCAGCGCCTTCGTGAGATCGCTCGCTTGCGAGCACACGTCGCGCATCTTGTCGAGCCACTTCGAGGCCAGGCGGTTCGTGGGTACGGACTCGCCTACGAGGTCGATGTAACCGCGCAGAGCGAAGAGCACGTTGTTGAAGTCGTGGGCGACGCTGCTCGCGAGGGTTCCGACGGCTTCGAGCTTCTGCGCTTGGCGCAACTGTTCGATGAGCTCTCGTTTCTCGGCGGTTGCCGACACCCGCGAAGAGACGTCTCGAGCGAAGCCGAAGCGCGTGACGCGGTCGCCGTCCCGCTCCTTGACGATGGAAAGTTCCTTGAAGAACGTGGTTCCGTCCTTGCGAAGGCCGCGGACTTCACAGCTCGTGTGCGTCTCGGACTCGAGCGACTGGAGTGCTTCGACCACGATTTCGCGGTCCTCTTCGACGACCAGCGCCCATCCCGGCAGCCCGACGATCTCGTGGGGCTCGTAGCCGTGCATTCGCGCGAAGATCGCGCTTGCGTGCAAGAAGTGCCCTTCGTCGTCGACGCGGGCGTAGCCGGTCATCGAGTGTTCGACCGCACGTTGGAGGCGGATCCGCTCCGCGCGTTGCCGGCGCCGCTCGGTGATGTCGTGCAGGATGATGTAGATGCCGCGCACGCGGTCGCCGTTACGATGGGGGACCAGCGTAGTGCTCACGGAGCGCTCGGTCCCGTCGCGGTGGGGCAGCGAGGCATGGAAGGTCTCGGTCGATCCTGTGAACGCGGCCTGGATCCATGGCGCGATCGTCTTGCAAGTCGACGAGCGGATCACGTCGCGAACCGACCGGCCCATCCAGTCGCCGCGCTCGAGACCGAACCAATCCTCCATGACCGTGTTGCCGAAGCGGAAGCGCAGCTTCGTGTCGACGTACATGATCAGCGAGTTGAGCGTGTCCGCGACGAGATGCAGGTGTTCGGCGGATCGCCCCAGATCACTCGCGGCCGCGAGGCGTGCGTACTGCTCGCGGAACTCGCGCACACGACGGACGACGATCTCGGCGAGGTGAGCGGTCGTCGCGGTGGCGATGCCGCCTTCATCGGGTTCGGATCGGGCGGGGTCGTTCGCGGTGACGAAGACGACCGGCGTTGCGACGTCGTCGGGATCGTCGGACACGGCGCGGAAACGCTCGGGAAGCGCGTCGATCGACGACTCACCGCCGACGACGATGACGTCGGGCGCCACCTCGAACAGCGCGGACCGACAATCGTGGAGCGTGTCGAGTCGGAAGGTTTCGAACGGTTCGTCGATCGCGTCCAGGGACGACGTGATCGCCTCGAAGTCGTCGTCGCGATCCGTGACGATGAGTACGCGCAAAGCCGCGGCCTCCCGCCCCGCCGGGTTCGTTCTTCACAGGTCGAATCAGCGGGTCCGAATGATGTCGATCATGTCTTTCGCGTCGACCACGCCGATGATGTCGTGCGTGATCTTCGAGTCCACGACGAAGAACGTCGACGGGAACAACACGTTCGACTGATTCGCGTAGCGTGCCGCGGAGTCGTAGTTGATCCGCGCGACGCGGAACCCTCGCGCGGCGACCTTCTCGAAGGCCGTTTCGTTCGCGGCTACGGTCTGCGAGTGTACCAGGAAGACGACGATTTCGATGTCCTCGGCTTCGGATCGGACCGCGTCGAGCGTGTCGAGGAACGCGTCGAAGTTCGGCAGCCAGGGCGTCATGAAGCTGACGAGCGTCGGTTTCTGGAAGACGTTCGTCGAGACGAGCGGCCCCTTGAGCGTGCGCAGATTGAACGGCAGAGCAGGGCGCGGCGACGAGAAGATCCGCGTACGCGTGACGTTGCGAAGATCGTCGGCTTCGAGCTCGACTCGCTTGCCCGAGAGCGGGCGCTTGTCGACGATGCCCTCGGCTTCGTCGATGACGTAGTGGTGCCCGGCGTCGAGCCCCTCCAAGGTCTGCGTCGTTCCCGACTGCCAGCGGACCTCGAGCTTGTCGACGCGTTCGTCGGATCCGAGCCCGAAGAAGACCTCGTTCGGTGACTGCGACTGGAACGAGTTCGCGGAGAGGACCTCCGCGATCTGACGGCGTTCGCCGTGCGTGGCGGCGACGAACGTGCCGATCCCGTCCCGGTTCGACTCGGTGCCGCGGAAACTCAGGACGATGCGCCGGTTGTCGCGCGGAGTCTCGTTGAGGAACAGTTGCAGCAGCTTCCATTGGAGATTCTTCACGACGACGTCGAGGTCGCCGTCGCGGTCGACGTCGCCCGTCGCGAAGCTGCGGCCGTCGAGCGCCGCGTCCAAGCCGGAGACGGCGGCCGCGTGACGGTACGTGCCGCCCTCGTTGAGGAACAGCAGGTTGCGCTCGAATCCGTTCAGCGACAGAACGGCGTTGGTGGCTTGATGGACCGACAGTGAGAGCTCGGCCAGGTTGCCGCTCGATTCGTCGACTGCGCACTCCTGCTTGTCGAGCAGCAAGCTTGCGCGATCTCCGAGGAGCTTCGTGCGGAAGTCCGTGGCTTCTTCCTTGTCATCCAGGCATTGCGCGACGACCTCGCGCCAATAGAACGTTCAGCAGTCTTTGGTGCCCTCGGCCGAGTAGTACCCATTGACGACGAGCAGGTCTTCGTCGCCGTCGGCATCGAAATCGGCGAAGTCGCCGTTCCATGCCCAGCCGCAGTTCGCGACGCCGAGGTCGAGCGCGCGGTTCTCCGAGAACGTGCCGTCAGGGCGGCCTTCGAACAGGACGTTGCCGCGCGTGAGCTTCCAAAGGTACTGGA
>JAUIME010000507.1 GCA_030433195.1 bacterium | reverse complement strand
GTCGTTGAGGCTGCCCGTCATGAGGATGACGTCGAGATACGGATCCATCTCCTTGAGCTTCGCCATGAGCTCGTAGCCGTCCATCCCCGGCATGCGGATGTCGAGGATCGCGACCTCGGGTCGGAACGTGCGCGCGATCTCGATCGCTTCCTCGGGGGTTGGTGCGATCGACAACTCGTAGCGCTTGGCGAGCACGCGCTCCACGGCACGTCTCAGGCCCGGCTCGTCGTCGACTACCAGGATTCGGTTCCGCATGGATCAGGCCTCGTCCGATTCGGTTCGGGTCAGGGGTTCGTTGCCGCTCGACGGGGGCGTCGCCGGAGCGGATCGCGGATCGGCGGCGAGAGGCAGGCGGACGAATACGCGCGTCCCTTCGCCCGGACGGCTCTCGAACCGCAAGTCGCCGCGCGCTTCCCACACGATGTTGCGGACGATCGAGAGGCCGAGCCCGGTTCCTTGCTTCTTCGTCGTGAAGAACGGCTCTTGGATGCGGGCCAAACGCTCTTCGTCGATCCCTTCGCCCGTGTCGCCGACCAGTAGCTCGGCGTGATGATTGATGCGGCGCGCGCGCACCGTGACCTTGCCGCCCTCGGTCATCGCGTCGCGTGCGTTCGCGAGCAGGTTGAAGACGAGCTGATCGAGCTGTCCTTGATCGGTGCGAAGTGGCGGGATGCCGCGCTCGACGTCGATCTCGCATTGGATGTGGCGACGCGAGAATCCGTCGCGCAGGATCGTTATGGCGGCTTGCACGGCCGGGTCGAGCTCGCCCGTGCCGCGGTGTTTCGCGGCCCCGCGTGCGAACGAGAGCATGCCCCCGAAGATGCGTCGACAGACCACGACCGACTGTTCGATCTGCAGCAGATCCTGCAAGAGCTGGTCGCGGTGCATCGGCTCGTCGCTCTGGAGATCGGCCACGATCTGCTGCGCGAGAGGAAGTACGGCGCCGAGCGCGTTGTTGACGTCGTGCGCGACGCTGCGCGCGAGCTCGGCCATCGCGCTGCGACGTTCCGCGGCGACGAGGTTCGCCTGCAGCGTCTCCGTGCGGCGACTGTTCTGGATCGCGACCGACACGTGCGGCAAGAAGCGACGCACGAGGTCGGCTTCGTACGGCCCGAGGCTGCCCTTGTGACGCGACGCGATCTTCAGCAACCCGAGGAGCCCGTCGCGTCCGGCGACGACCGCGCACAGAATCGATCCTTCTTCGGGAGCGCCGTCGGCGCGCGCGGTCTGGCACTCGACGTCGAGGAGATCGGCGATCTCTTCGGCTTCGAAGCCCGTCCACTCCTTCCACGGTCCGCCGCCGGCCTCGCGGTCGAATCCGTACACCGCGCCGTACTCGAGCGTCGGTTCGAGCGAGCGCTCGATCGGTACGCGTTCGCCGATGCGCGGGCTCTTCGCCTTCTCCCACGCGATCTGCTCGGCTTCGATGACGAGGTGCTCGCGCGGCTCGCTCGGCACGAGAAGCGCCGACGAGTGGTCGTACCCGGTGAGCGAACGCAATCCGTGCAGGATCTGGTAGAAGAGGTCGCGGCCGCGGAGCTCTTCCATGATCTTCTGGTCGATCCGGAATCGGACCTCGCGGATGCGCTCACCGTCGATCTGTTGGACGAGCTCGGATGCGGTTTCGGCGATGCGACCGAGCGCGCGTCCGAAGCCGTCCGGGAAGTCGCCGCCCGTGCGACGCAGCGCGAGCACGCCCCAGGGGCGCGCGCGCCGCGTGATCACGGCCACGAGGAGGTCGCGCGGCAAGCGCGGCCACTTGCCCTCGAGCGGTCCCGTGAGCGCGTCGAGGTCGAAGTCGATTTCGCGCGGCACACGGAACACCACCTGCGCGCGTCCGGTACCGGGGGGCATCGTGGCGATGCAACCCGCGTCCGCCTGCAGGAACGGGATCGTCGAGCGCAGGATCGAGCGCAAGGCTTGATCCGCGTCGCGACTCCCGCGTAGCGGCGAGCGCAGACGAACGAGAAATCGAAACAGCTCGAGCTCGAGCTCCGGCGTCATCATGGTCCGATCACGGCTCGGTTGCGATCCTGTCTACGATTCCTTGGAGACGCGCGTCACTTTACGCACGATGCCGCCCGTGAGGTAGCGAGCGAGGCGTCCGGGATTGCGCAGCGTCGCGCGCAGGTCGGCGATTTCGCGAACGAGTCGTTCGCGGTCGTCGGCGAGCGAACTCGCGTGCTCGACCCAGTGCGGTCGCTCCGCTTCGAGATTCCGGGCGTACTCGTGTTGCCGTGCGCGCTCTTCGTCGAGCTCGCGAAGCTGCGCCAGCAGCGTCTCGCGCTCGTTCGCGAGGGCCTCGAGCTGCTTGCGTTCCGCTTCGGCACGTTCGCGCTCGGCGATCTCTTCGGCGGTCGGCTCCGGAACTTCCGGCTCCGGTTCCGGGGGTGCCGGCGGATCGTTCAAGAGGTTCAGGTTTCGCGCCGTGACGAGCAGGCTGTCGCGTCGGATCGGCTCGAAGCCGTTGTTCGCGTAGTAGTCGGCGACGGGCGGCGTGTCGCTGCCGACGTTCGCGGCGTCGAGCGGCTCGGCCTCGGGCGAGTCGCTGAGGTCGCCGTGCTCGTTGCGGCGCGCGATCGGGCACGCGTTGCAGACGGGATACGGTTCGGGCGTCGCGAGTCCGCGCCGCAGATTCTGGAAGTTCGCGCCGTTCCAGATCTGCTCGAACGACTGCTTGCGCAGGTCGCCCATGAACAGCTTCGGGTCGACGTCGGGATGACAGCACGGATAGACGCGCCCGTCGAAGAACATGAAGAACCACGAATACGGCATCGAGCACACCGACGGCGTGGCCGCACCCGCGATTTCGGAGCACTGCGTACCGAGCGCAATCTCGTCGGGCGTCACCGCAGGCTCGGGAGTGCCGGGGGCCTCGAGCGGTGCCGGCGGAGTCGCGGCAGCGGCCGGCGGCTCTGGAGCTGCGGAAGTCTCGGCGGCTGCGGCCTTGGCGGCTTCGGCGTTCGCGCTCATCTGCTCGGTTTGGAGCGCGGCGATGGCGTCGGGATTCGCTTCGGTCGTGGTCGCGTAGTCGGCCGGCAGGTCGATGAGGATGCCGAGCTCCTTGGCGCGCGCGGTCGCGAGCTTTCGGAAGTGGTGGTATCGGTCGGGTTCGAAGAGCAGCTGCTCCTCGGTGCCCTCGGCCGTGACGGGAATCACGTGTTGGCCGCGCACCACGTCGGCGCCGTGCTCGTGCGCCATCGTGACGAAGTCGGGGAGCTCGTGGATATTGCTACGCATGAGCACCATGCAGTAGGTGAGTCGGGTGCGTGTCTCGTGGGGGTACGCCATGCGCGCCTTCTTCAGCCGCGCGAGGTTCTCTTGGAGCGACTTCCAGTACGAACCGATTCGGATGCGCTCGTAGTTCTCCTTGGTCGACGAATCGATCGAGACCTGCATGTGCGCGACGGTCTTCGCGAGGAGCTCGGCCGTCGAGTCCTTCTTGATGCGCGTCCCGTTCGTCACGAGGTAGATCTCTTGATTCATGTCGTGCGCTTGCTGCAGAAAGCGCTCGAAGTGCTCCGAGATCATCGGCTCGCCACCGATACCGAACGTCACGCGCCGGCTGTAGGGGAACACCTCGTCGACGAGGGTCTGGAACAGCTCGGGCGACATGGGGCGCAGGCCTCGGCCGCGGCGCGAACCGTCGGGGAGGTTGTGGATCGCGCACATGTAGCAGTCGATGTTGCACGTCGAAGCGACCTGCACGTGGACGTCGACGGGGCGGTGGTGTGCGTAAGGGTTGCCGTCACGCTGCGACTGCCGCGCCATGTGCTCGTTGAGTCGTTGAGCAGGCGTCAGGTCGTGGGGTCTCGGCTCGATCACGAGGCTTCCTCCTTGCGATATCGCGTCCCTGGCGGGGTCACGTCCCTGGCGGGGGTGCCGTGTCGGCATCGTGCCTCACGGTCGTGTCTCGTGTCGGGGACCGACCTGGGGCCGTATCGATGTCGATTGGATCTTTCCCCGAGCGCAACCGCCAGCGACGTTGATGATACGGCACGCGATCGACAGGGTCAATCGAGGCGTACGGGCTTTGCCTCACGAGTTGGCCGCGTCGAGCGCGCGGTAGCGCGACCGCGAGAACCGATCGATGAGTACCGTCAGGAGGATCATGGCGATCAGGAAGGTACTCGCGCGGTGGAGACTCCAGTACTTGAAGCTCGAGTCGAACGCGTCGCCGATCCCACCGATGCCGATCACGCCCAGCACGATGCCCGAGCGTACGTTGGATTCGAACTGGAAGAACGAGAACATCGAGATGTCCGCGCGCGCCCCGGGGAGCGCCGCGTAGAGAAACGTGCGTAGCCGCGAGCCGAACCAAGCGCGCTCGAAGTCGCGGTAGGGAAGATTGTCGACGCCCTCGGTAT
>JAUIME010000006.1 GCA_030433195.1 bacterium | reverse complement strand
GCCTGCCGTTCGTCGCGTTCGCGGTCTTCCTCCTCACGGGGACGAGCAACGCGGTGAATCTCTCCGACGGCCTCGACGGACTCGCGGCGGGATGCGTGCTGATCGCGTTCGTGCCGTTCACGGTGCTCGGCATCGTGGCGGGTGAACCGGTGCTCGCGCAGTCGTTTCGCACGCCGTTCGTACCGGGCGCCGAAGAGATGGCGGTGTTCTCGGCGTCGGTGATCGGAGCGTGCCTCGGCTTCCTGTGGTTCAACTGTCATCCGGCGCGTGTCTTCATGGGCGACACCGGCGCACTCGCGCTCGGCGGCGCGCTCGGCATGGCCGCGCTCGCGTTGCGTCGTGAGCTGTTGCTCGTGCTCGTCGGCGGGATCTTCGTCATCGAGACCGTGTCCGTGATCTTGCAAGTGTTCTCGTTCCGGGTCTTCGGACGCCGGATCTTCCGCATCGCGCCGATTCATCACCACTTCCAGTTCGGGGGATGGTCCGAGACTTCGGTGACGACGCGCTTTTGGATGGCGGGCGCCGTGCTCGCGATTCTCTCGATGGTGACCCTGCCGTGGCAATGACCGCGACCGCGACCCTCACCGACGACCGTGATTGGAACGTCCTCGATCCCGAGGGCGAGCGTCGCGGTCTGTCGATCGTGCTCGTCGTCGTCGCGGCGTTGGCGCTGGGACTCGTGCTCGTGTTTTCGACGTCGGCGTCGACGCCCATCGTGCGCGGCGGCCAAGTCGATTGGCGTCACCCGTTCGTGATGCAGGGACTCTACGCGGTCGTGTCGTTGACCGCGATCCTCGTCGTCGCGCGCATTCCGTATCGCCGACTGAAGTACGTCGCGCCGCTCGCGCTCGTCGTTGTCGCCGCGCTGCTGATCGCGTTGCAGATTCCCGGCGTTTCGCGGCCGATCAAGGGGGCGACGCGTTGGTTCCGCATCGGACCGATCGGGATTCAGCCGTCGGAGTTCGCGAAGATCGGCGTGTTGTTGTTTCTGGCGTGGTTCCTCGGGCGTTCGCGCGATCCGTTGCGTTCGTTCTTCGCGGGGTTCGTGCCGGCCGTCGCGGTGATCGCGGGGATCGTCGGTCTCATCGCGATCCAGCCCGACTTCGGGATGTCGCTGTTCATCGCCGCGCTCGGAGGCTTCTTGCTGCTGCTGGCCGGTGCGCGCGTTCTGCATCTCGCGGGCGTCGGTCTGTGTCTCGGCGTTCCGTTCGCGATGCTCATGTGGCGGAAGTTCGATCACATCCAGGATCGCATCGCGAGCTTCCGCGATCCGATGGCGCACTACAACACCGAGCATTCGCTGCTCGCGCTCGGTTCCGGCGGGCTCTACGGCGTCGGTCTCGGGAATGGTCGCGAGAAACTGGCGTACCTGCCCGAAAGCTCGAGCGACTTCATCTTCTCGGTGCTCGGCGAGGAGCTGGGATTCCTCGGCGCGGGTGCGGTGGTGCTGCTCTACGTCGTGTTCTTGTGGAAGGGCGTGCGCATCGCATGGCGTGCGCCGGACACGTTCGGTTTCTATCTGGCCGCGGGGGCGACGCTCCTCGTCGGTTTGCAGGCGATGATCCACATCGCCGTCGCCACGGCTTCGGTTCCCACCAAGGGAATTCCGCTGCCATTCATCAGCGTCGGCGGTTCGAACTTGCTGAGTTTGTCGATCGGGGTGGGGATTCTCGCGAGCGTCGCTCGCTTCAGTCCGACTCCGGAACGAGGGGTATGAGGATGCGGCCGACGAGGCCGGGAGGCGAGTCATGAGTAACTTCGAGAAGATCGGTGTCATCTTCGTCACGGGGCTCGTCGCCGTGATTCTGGCGATGAGTTTCTTCGGGACGGGACATCCGCTCCCGGAGGAGGGTGAGGATCGCGCGGCGGCGGACGCCACGGAGCGGTCGACCCCCGACAACGGTGAACACGTGAACGTGTCGCGTGGATCCATCGTGTCGGCGAGCGGTGTCGACGAGCGTGATGCTCGCCCGTCTTGGGGGTCGATGGGCTCGCGCAGCTCGGCTCAGCTCGAGGAGCGTCGCGAAGCGACGAAGCGATCGCTGGCGGGCGACACGCAATCGACTCCCGACGCGCAGGTCTTGCCCGGCGAATCGACGCCGCGGGCGTCGAAGCCGCGCGCCGAGCGCTTCGCGTCGGCCCCGCCGAGCACGTTCGATTCGGGGACGGGTGCATCGAACGCGGGCGCACCGAGCAGCTCGAACGACGCGCGCACCGACGATGCGGCGGAACGACGCCTCGCGGACGCCGCGAAGAACTCGTCGTCGGGCGCGATCGCCAACGCCGCCGCGACCATGCAGAATCTGTGGGACATGACGCGCAAGATTCCACCGGTCGGGGAGCGTGCCGAGCCTGAGTCGGCGAAGCCGACCACGTCCGGAATTGATCGAGCGATCGCGGCGACGACGCCGTCGACCGTTCCGACGTCCGTACCGACGAAGGTCGCGGATCCGGGGCGCGGGACCGAGAACGTTCCGAATCGTGAAGCGTCGGCGAACGACGCGGTCGCGAAGACGCGTACTTACGAGATCAAGCCGATGGACACGTTGTCCGAGATCGCGCAGCGAGAGCTCGGAACGTCGCAGGCGCTGCCGAAGCTGCTCGAAGCGAACCCCGGGCTCGACCCGCGGCGACTCATCGTCGGGGCCGAGATCTGCATTCCCGTCGAGGGCGGAACCGGCGGCGCGACGATCGCGCCCGAGCGATCGTCGGGCACCCCGAAGGCTCGCATCTACGAGGTCCGTCCGATGGACACGCTGTCGGGGATCGCGCAGAGCGAGCTCGGTTCGTCCAAGGCGTGGCGGCAGCTCGTCGAAGCGAATCCCGGTATCGATCCGAACCGACTTCGCGTCGGCATGAAGATCCGCATCCCGGGCAGCGAGTCGGCACCGAAGGCGCCGAGCCGCAAGACCGACGACGCGTCGCGCATCGCGAAGTCCGAGACGAGCCGCGACGCGGAGCTTCAGGTCGACACGCGCTTTTACCTCGTCGGTGCGGGGGAAACCCTGACCGAGATCGCGCAGGCGGAACTCGGGACGACCAAGCGTTGGAAGGAACTCTACGAGCTCAACCGAGATCGTCTCGCGAGCGCCGACCGCCTCATCGCCGGACAGAGGCTCCGGTTGCCCGAATGATCTCTCCACGGCGCGCGGACATGTTGCGAGTCATGATCGCGGGCGGGGGGTCCGGGGGACATCTCTACCCGGGCCTCGCGCTGCGTGAAGCTCTGCACGAGCGCTATGGTGGGCGCGTCGACGTACGTTTTCTCGCAACCGATCGACCGCTCGACCGTCGTATTCTCGAACGTGAAGCCGTCGAGTGGGACGTCGTTCCGGGCCTGCGTCGGTCCGAGGCGGCGGCCGCCGGTCGGCCTCGCGGCGGAGTCTCCGTGGGTCCGAGCTGGATCGGTCGGGCGCCGCGATCGTTCGCGGTCGCGTTTCGTCACGTGCGGGACTTTCGTCCGCAGGTGATGATCGGTCTCGGCGGGTTCGCGTCGATCCCGGGGGCTCTCGTCGGACGGGCGCTCGGGGTGCCGCTGTACCTCGTCGAACCCAACGTCGTGCCGGGTCGTGCCAATCGTTGGCTCGCCACGCGGGCTCGCGAGGTGTGGACGCAGTTCGAGGAAACCGCGGCGCTGCTGCCCGCGAGGTCGAGAGCGTGCCCGGTGGGGCACCCGATCCGCGAGTGCCTGCGACCGGTCGAACGCGGTGAGGCCCGCGAGTGGTACGGGCTCGATCCTGCGGCGACGGTCGTGTTCGCGTTCGGCGGGAGCCAGGGCGCGCACGCGATCAACGAGATTCTCGCGAGTGAGGCGAAGAATTGGGCGCATGTGTTGCCTGATGTCGAAGTCTTGCACGTTGCAGGGGAACGCGACGTCGCCGACGTGCGGCAGGCCTATGTCGAGGCGGGAGTCGCCGCGCGGGTCATCGCATACACCGATTGCGTGCAGCGCGCGTACTCGGCCGCGGATCTCGTGGTCGCGCGCGCCGGTGCGGGAACGATCGCCGAGTTGGCGCGGTTCGGTCTTCCGTCGGTACTCGTGCCGTTGGGCAGTGCCGATGGACACCAAGCGCGCAACGCGCTCGAGATGGCGCGGCGCGGCGCGGCGCGCGTGGCGTCGCAGTCCGATCCGCAAAGCGTCGTCACGGCGGTTCGCGATCTGTTGGGTAACAAGGACGAGCGTGAGGCACTCGCTCGCGCCGCTTCGGCGGCCGGGCGTCCGCGAGCCGCAGCGGATGCGGTTCGCCGACTCGAGGATTGGGGAGACGCGGGATGAAGCGCGATCGGACGGGACAGGTGGCGAACGCGGATTCGCGTGGGGTCGACCCGGCGAAAGCTCGCGGACGAGCGGCCCACGAAACGACGGGGCGAGCCTCGGCGGGCCCTGCGTCGGTGAACGCCGCGGCGACACGCGACGTGGACGCGGCTGCCGGCACGCGCGTGCACGTGGTGGGTATCGGCGGCGTCGGCGTCGCGGGACTCGCGCGGCTCTACCTGCAGCAGGGAGTCCGCGTCTCGGGTTCGGATCGGATCGCCTCGCCCGCGACGGACAAACTCGCGGCGGACGGCGCGACGATTCACGCGTGCCACGCCGCGACGAACTTGCCCGACGACTGTAGCCGTGTCGTGATCTCGGCCGCGGTACCCGAGGACAACCCCGAAGTAGTCCGGGCGCGAGAGCGCGGCATTCCGGTCGAGAAGTTCTCCGAGGCGCTCGGCCGTGTGCTCGACACGCGGGAGGGGATCGCCATCGCGGGGACGCACGGCAAGACGACGGTCTCCGCATGGACGACGGATCTGCTGCGGCGAGCCGGCCGCGACGTGGGATACCTCGTCGGCGGATTGCCCATCGGATACGAGATCAGCGCCGACCTCGGGACCGACCCCGCGATGGTTTGCGAGGCGTGCGAGTTCGATCGCTCGTTCCTGAGCATGCGCCCGCAGATCGCCGTCATCAACAACATCGAAGAGGATCACCTCGATTACTACGCGGACCTCGACGAGATCTACGCAGCCTTCCGCGAGTTCGTGGCGGGGATCCGACCGGGAGGGATGTTGATCGCGCCGACGAGCGTGCTCGATCGACTCGATCTTCCCGAGGATCTTCCGGTCACGCGGCTCGGGACGGGTTTCGCGCCGACCGATCGCATTCGCGCCGAACAGCTCGATTGCGTCGAAGGCACGTGGGTGTTCACGCTGTGGCTCGGCGCGCGAAATTGCGGGCGCGTGCGCTTGCGGATTCCGGGCGAGCACAGTGTGCACAACGCATTGTCGGCGGCGGCGGTCGGACTCGCGTCGGGACTCGAGCCTGCGCGCGTGATCGAGGGGCTCGGCGAGTTCCGCGGCGTCGGGCGGCGTCTCGAGCGTGTCGGCATGTACAATGGCGCCGTCGTGCTCGACGACTACGCGCATCATCCTACGGAGGTGGCCGCGACGCTCGCAGCCGCGCGCGAGGCTTTCCCCGGGCGCCGACTGTGGGCTCTGTTCCAGCCGCATCAGTACTCGAGGACCCGTCGCTTTCTCGATGCGTTCGCCGCGTCGTTCGGTGCGGCGGATCGAGTCGTGATCTCCGAGATCTACCGCGCGCGCGAGGCGATCGATCCCGAGGTCTCGGGAGCGGTGCTGACCGAGCGTATCCGCGACCATGGGGGCGAGGCCGAGTTCGTGGCCCGCGTCCCCGACGTGCTGGCGTATCTGCGCGATCGACTCGAGCCCGGTGACGTTCTGCTCACGATGGGAGCGGGAGACATCACGGGAGTTTCGCATGGCCTCGTTGGCTGACGGATTCGAGAATTGCGTCGTG
Organism: bacterium; assembly: GCA_030433195.1. Taxonomy (GTDB): domain Bacteria; phylum Planctomycetota; class JACOTG01; order JACOTG01; family JAUIME01; genus JAUIME01. The sequence continues at coordinate 18,865 of JAUIME010000006.1, read as the reverse complement.
GAGCGGCCCCTGGCGCCGCTCGTGACCGCGCGGGTCGGAGGCGCCGCGCGGTACTTCTTCGCGCCCGAGTGCGCCGACGAACTCCGCGGGGTGCTCGAGTCGTGCCGCCGTGAGGGAATCCCGTGGTTCATCCTCGGGGGCGGCTCGAACGTGCTCCCGCCCGACGGTGTGCTCGAAGGCGCGGTCATCGCGACGCATCGCCTTCAGGGCTTTGCGTGGAGCGGCGACCGTGTGCGCGCGGAAGCGGGGGTGCCGTTGGCGAAGCTCTTGCGTGGAGCCGTCTCGCGCGGGCTCGCGGGCCTCGAGGTCGCGACCGGGATCCCGGGCACGATCGGCGGGGCGGTCTTCGGGAATGCGGGGACCCGACTCGGCGCGATCGGAGACGTTCTCGCTCGCGTGCGCGTCCTCGATCCGGAAGGCCGTGACCGCTGGCTCGATCGTGATTCCGTAGCACCGCGGTACCGAGCGACGTCACTCGCGGGACACGTCATTCTCGAAGCCGAGCTGCAGCTCACGTGCGGAGATTCGGAGGCGCTCAAGCGACGCGTCGACGAGTATCTCGAGTATCGTCGCGTGACACAGCCTGCGGGTGCCGGCATGCTCGGCTGCTTCTTCAAGAACCCCGAGGGAGCTTCGGGTGCGAGCGCGGCCGGCGCGCTCATCGATCGTGCAGGACTCAAAGGCGAACCCTGCGGCGGCGCTGTCGTTTCGAACCGTCACGCGAACTTCCTCGTGAAGCGTGGCGATGCGCGCGCTTCGGATTTTCATCGACTCGCGCGACACGTGCAGCGCGTCGTCGAAGAGCGATTCGGCGTTCGACTCGCGACCGAGGTGCACCTTTGGGGCGCGACCTCCGAGGGCGACTCGCAGCTCGCCGCAACGCCAGATTTCATGCGGGATACAGCGCGATCGTGATGCCGAAACGAGCGCAGAAACCGCTTGCAAGGAAGGGGTGTTTTGTTACGATGCGCGCGAGGTTTTTGGGCGGGAGACCCAGTTCTACTACACGATGTCACCCCTCTGATTTCCGTCGCTCGCATGCGTTCTTGCTGCGCGGGACGTTCCAGCGTTGCACGCCGTCGAGTGTCGAGAAGCCAAAGCGAACGACATCGTCCATCCCCAATGGTCTTCCCTTTTCTGAGCTGCGATTGAGTCGTCGGCGAACGGCGATTCGGGAGTGGACTCTCGGATTGTGCTCTCGAGGACCCGTCATCGGACGAGTCGCGAGCGAATCAGGAGCGTTCCTCGATGAAGAAAGGCAGGAGGCATCGCATGGACGTCACCAAATATGTGGCTCGTCGGTTGCACCCGGTCCGCGTCACCCTTTCCCTCTTGAACCACGAAGTCGAGCGTGGCAAGGGCTCGAAGGACGTCACGATTCCGCGGCACCTGCTCGAGAGTATCGTCTCCACCATGGAGATCTTCGTCGAAGACTGCGACCGAGTCATGAACAAGTCGCAGCAGAGCTCGGGCGAAGGCAACCCCGAGAACAAGAAGTTCGTCGAAACGGCCAAGCAGACCGTCAAGGTCTGATTCGCCACGGCCCGAATGCTCTGCGTTCGGGTCGTCGAGCTTCCGAGAGAGTCGACCGTGGGTGCGGGGTGCTGACGTCGCCCCGTTCCCCCGTCGTCCATCTCCCTGTCAGTCGGCGTTCTGCGATTGACGTGTTCTTCGATCGACGACGGGAGGGTCGCCGATGAGTGCCGCTTCCCGCAAGTCTCGTGGCCGGTCGAAATCCGCCAAGTCGAAGTCGTCGCGATCCGACGAGGGGTTTTGGGCGAGGCTCTCCGAGTGGCGCGTCGTCTCGTGGGGTTGGAGCGGCGCATGCTTCGTCGGGCGCTCCGCCGGCTGGGCGTTGCGCTCGCACTACGCATGGGTTTTCGCGGCGATCGTCGTGCTCGCGGCGGGTGTCGCGCTGCACCGAATCCGCGCCGAAGCGTTCGCGCTCGACGAGTATCTCGTCTATCCCGAGGTTTTCCGATCGTCGGAGGATACTCCGCCGTGGCTCGGAGCGGATGACGTCGCGGCGATCCGTAGTTCCATCGCCGGGGTCGAGCCGTTCAGCGTCTTCGACGACGGGATTCGCGCGCGCCTCGAAGACGCCGTCCGCGACAACGCATGGGTTCGCGGCATTGCCTCCGTCGAACGCGAGTTCCCCAACTCGGCCGTCGTCTCGCTCGACATTCGCAAGCCGATCGCTTGGGTCGAAATCACGAGCCCGTACCAGGGATATCACCTCGTCGATCGACACGGGGTCGTTCTTCCCGGGCGCTATCGTAACGCCACGACGGCACCGTATCCGATGCCGGTCATCCGAGGTGGAGTCGGGCAGATCGTCGACGTTCCGGCGTACGGGTCGGTTTGGTCGGACGGCGCGGTGCGCGAGGGGATCGCGGTCGCGATCGAGTTGTACTTGCTCTACGAAGCCCCGTTCGCGCGCGACGTTCCGATCGCCGAGATCGACGTCACGAACGTCGGCGGACGATTGAGCGAGCGCGAGAGCGAGATCGTGCTGCGCACGAAGAGCGGCGTCGCGATCGAGTGGGGACGATCGTTGCTCGCGCCGCGTCAGATCGCGGAACTCACGACCGACCAGAAGATCCAGAATCTCGCGCTCCTCAACGTGCGCTACCCGCGACTCGAAGGAGTACGCCGCGCCGTCATTCGATTCGACGAGCCCGGGATGCGCGACGTGAGTACCGAACCCGTCGGGGGCGCCGAGTGAGGTCGAGGTCGGGCGTTCGCATCACGAGTCTCTTGCTGCTCGGATGTGCGCTCGGCTGTCTCGCGCTCCTCGTCGTCGACCGTGCGGGCTTCCCTCTCATGCACGGGATCACGGTATCGCGTTCGTTCTTCCTGTTCGAGCTCGCGACCGGGCTCGCGATCGCTGTCGCGGTGAGCGCGCTGTCCAGGGACGACGGAGCGTCGGGGGACGCGCGTGTCGCTGCGTCGGTCGCGCTGCTCGGAGTTTGTGTCGGGCTTCCGTTCGCCGCTTTGCTCGCTCGGGTGTGCGCCGTGTCGCTCGCGAGCTTCGTGGCCACGAGCGCGGTCGCGTTCGCGTGGGCCGGTCTCGTCGCTCGGGTCTCTGCGGCTTCGTCCGTCCATCGCAGTGCCGGATGGCTCGCGCTCGCAGCGATCGTCGTCGTGCCGCAGGCACTCGCGTGGCTCGCGGGAACTGCGGGAGCGCGCGTTTCGACCTCGGTCGCTGCCGTGTCCCCCTTGTCGCTGCTGCCGGCTCTCGAGCGCGACGCGACGACACCCGTGATTCTTGCATGGGCCGCGTGGCTGGTCGCGGGGGGGCTCGGTTGGATCTCTCTCGCGAGGCGCGGTCGGGCCGAGGCGAACCGGGGAGCTTCGGCCTCGACGGCGGCCGCGTTCGTCTTCGCGGCGATCGTGTTCGGAAGTGCGGAGCGTATCGCGCCGGAGATCGAAGCGTCTTCGTCGTCGACGGCGGCGAAGCGGTCGGCGCGAATCGACCTCGACATCCGTCCCGCATTGGGCGAGCTCGGACACGCGCCGGGCTTCGTCCCGTTCGACGTGACGATCGACGGAGGCGCCGGCGGGGTCTCGCACGTTGTGGTGGCGAGCGGATCCGGGGTGCAGCCCAAGCGATTCGACGTGCTTGCGTCGCCCGGCGAGCGGCGCCGAACGACGTGGCTCCTCGCGATCGATCGCGTTCCGGCGCGCGTCGAGTGGCGCGTGTCGACCGACGATGGCGCCGAGCCGTTCGCCACGCACGACATCGTCGCGCCACCCGACGAGGGGCGGCGCGTGGCGCTCCTCGGGGTGACGGGCGCATGGCGCGAGTTCTGCGACCGACTCGCGTTGCAGCTATTCCCCGATGCGGACGTTCGGTTCGTCGAAGCATCCGCGAACGCGCCGCTCGAGGCGTGGCTCTCGGCGCGCTTCGACGTCGCGGTCGTCGATCTCGAGACCCATGCCTCCCGGGCGGAGGCGATGTCGCGTCTCGGTGTGCCCGTGCTCGGTCTCGGGTCCGCGGACGACGGCGTCGACCGCGAGTGGCTCGGCATCGTCGAGCGCCCTGGTGCCGACGTGTCGGACCGGCTCGAAGCCTGGCGTGAAGCGATCGACGATCCGATTCGACGGCTCGACGCGCTCTTGCTCGAAGAGGCGGCGGGCTTCGGCCTCGCGGGCTCGTTCGGGTGGGACGGTCCGGCCGTCGATCGACTCCTCGCGACGGTAGCCTTGCTCGCCGTCGCGCAGGCGCTCGGACTCGTCGTCGCTTGGCGGCGATCGAGTCGTACGCGCCACGCGATCGTGATCGCGACAGCGCTCGCGACTTCGGTTGTGGTGTGGTTCGCGATTCCCGTACCCGATCCCGTGACGCGCGTCGAAGGATCGGTTGTCCGCGCCTACCTCCAAGACGAGGGGGCGGGATCCATGCGCGTCACGAATCGAGTGCGACTGTATGCGACGTCGGAAACGACTGCGCGATTCGAGAGCACGCATGCTGCAACGAGAGTCGTCGGCGAATCACGGCCCCCGATCGCGAAGGTCGCGGGCGCATCGCGCGAGGAGCTCGCACGGGACGCGGTCGCGGTTGCATTCGATGCCGAGCTCTCGCGCACCGAGTCGGTCACGTTCGAGAGCGTGCGCGTGGTGGAGTCTCCCTCCGTTCGTTCGATCGAGGGCGAGCTCACGGATGCGGTCCTCGTGACGCGGGCCGGTTGGGCGCGACTCGGTGATCTCGCGATCGCCTCGATCCCGCGTCGGATTCGGGAGCGGGACGTCCCCTCGGAGTTCGACCGCACGGGCCTGGCGCAGGTTCTCGGCACCGACGCCGATCCGCGCGGTTGGCCGGCGTCGATCCTCTCCCGGCTCGACCGCTTCGTGCCTCTTCTCGGCGATCGGGCGCTCGTGGTCGGGATTCGGTCGATGACGTCCGAGCCCGATCCAGGGGCCGCGATCCAGCGGTTCGTCCGCCCGGAAGTCTGGGTCGTCTCGCTGCCCTGAGCGGCTCCTCAGCGTCCCCCGGCGGAAGCTCGCCGCGGCCTTCCGATGGCGGGTACACTGGGGGGTGGTCGGTCGAGGGGGGCGGCGCCGCGGCGTCGTGAGAAAAAACTTCCGGTCGACCTACCCGAAGAGGTGCCGCCGACGGTCTGTCCGGGAGAGCGGATCGTACGCGCGGTGTTCTGCCTCCAGGCAGCCGGTCTTCCGCGCGGCGAGGCGAGGCGAACGAGTGACGAACGAGCCGTCATCTGACGAATACGAAGTCGCGCGATTCCGTCGGGGAGACCCGGCCGGCTTCGACGCGCTCGTGCGCAAGCACGGCGGCTGGGCGACCCGGTTCGCCGTGCGCATGCTGGGTCAGTACGACGCGGCCGAAGACGCGGTACAAGAAGCCTTCGTTCGCGTCTACAAGGCGCTCGGCGGCTTCCGGGGACAGGCGACGTTTCGGACGTACCTCTACCGGGTCGTCCTGAACTGTTGTCGCGACGCGCGCGGACGACTGGCTCGTGACGAAGCGGCGCTCGAGGGGCTCGCGGTCGAAGCAGCCGGCGATGTCTCTCGCGTCGAGGAACCGTCCGGACCGCTCGCCCGACGCGAGTTGCGCGCGCGGATCGACCGATTCGTCGCGTCGCTTCCGAGAGCGCAGCGCGAGACGCTCGTGCTCCGTGTCCACGAAGGCTTGTCGTACCGCGAGATCGCCGAGGTGCTCGGGGTCTCGGAGAACGCCGTGAAGGGCAATCTCGCTGCGGCACGGGCCGGGCTCGCGCGCACCAGCCTCGCGCGCGAGATGCCGGCGGGACGTTCCCTTCCCGCCGATAAGGAGTCCGAATCATGAACGACCGTCGTCGAGACGAAGACCTGCATTCTCGCGAAGAGCGATCCGAGTGGATCGACCTCGGGGCGTGGATCGACGGAGAGTGCGAGGGCGACGAACAGATCGAGCTGCGCGATCGCCTCGCATCGGACCGCGCGCTGCGCGCGAAGGCCGAACGACTGCGCGCCGCGGAGAGCTTGCTTCGGGAGCACGATCCCGCCGGCGCGGTCGCCTGCGACTCGGAAGCGCTGCTGCGATCGGTGCACGAACGGCTCGAGACCGAACCTGCGGTGGCGTCGCGTGGAACGTCGACCGGGCTTCGTCGATGGCGCCGTGTGGGGTTCGCGGGGCTCGCAGCGGCGGCGCTCGTCGTCGTCGCGTGGCTTGCTTGGCCGAACGCGAAACGTGGCGTTGACGTGTCGGAGTCGGGGCTCGCCGACGGCGGCTCGGCGCCGGATCCCCGCGGCATGCCCGAGCCCGTGGATCGGACGCACGACGGCGAAATCCGTCATGCCGACACCGCACCCGTCGATCGAGATCGCATCGCGGAGACCGACGACATCGACGCGCTCGTCGATCGCGGCTCGGCGCCCGAGAACACCGATCGCGATCGAGGCGCCGACCGAGTCCGTACGACCGAGCCGTCGCGTTCGTTCGCGAGTACGCAGACGCTCGCGGTCATCGAAGACGACTGGCCGCTGCGATGCCGCGCGCGAGCGCGCGACTTGCTCGCGTCCGCGTATGCCGATGCCCGCGAACCCGCGACGGACGTGGCGGTCGACGACGGGCCGAACACGTATCTCGTCGAACTCGACCGTCTCGGGCGCGATGCGATCCCCGCGGTTCTCGATCTTCTCGAGGACGAAGATCCGGATCGCCGATCGTTCGCATTCGACGTCCTGCTGCGGTTCGACGATCCCTCGACGCTGCCGGCTTTGGCGAGTGTCGCCGTGCGTGAGGATCGCGTGGGCGACGCACTCGCGGCGATGGAGGATCGTGGGGGGCGCGACGCCGTGGCCGCGCTCGAGATTCTCGCGCGCGAGCCTGGCGCGACCGAGCGGGCGACGCTCGCGATCGCGCGCATCGGCACGCGCGGCGCGATCGACGCGCTCGTGCGACTGCACGCCGCGTCGCCGGACGTGCGCGACGCGGCGACGGTCGCGCTCGGCGGCATCGACTCCGATTCGGCCGCCAGTGCGCTGCTCGATCTCTACGATTCCGGGGATACCGCTCCGGTGTTGCGACTGGCCTTGCGTCGCCACGCGGCGGCGCTCGGGCCTCGGCTCGTGCGTCGTCTCGGGTCGTCGGATGCATCGCGTGCGGCCGGGGCGATCGAGTTGCTCGGAGAGTTCCGCTACCGCGACGCCGTCGAGCCGTTGATCGCGCGGGCGCGGGCGAGTCGTCGAGGCCACACGGCACTCGTCGCGGCGCTGCGTTGTGGCGGCGCGCACGCCGTCCCCGCGGTCATGCCGTGGATCGACGACGGGCCCGACGCGACGTCGCTCGCGGATCTTCGCCGCCTCGCCGCATGCCTCGACGACGCGGGAGTTCGCGCGGCCGCCGAGGTCGCGCGCTCGAAGAAGGGCGACGCGGGGCGCAACGCCGTACGCTTGCTCGCGGCGGCCGGCGACCGTGCGGTCGACCCGCTCGCGTCGGTGCTGCGCGATGGGCGGCACGTCGGAGCCGTGATCGACGCCCTCGCGACGATCGGAACGGATTTCGCGGTCGAGGCGCTCGCCGACGCGCTGCAGCGCGACGTCGAACGCGTACGCGTGATCACCGAACTGCTCGAAACGGGTCGCGATGCGATGGCGATCGCTTGGCTACGGCACGTCGTCGATCGTGAGGGAGCGTCTGTCGCGGCGCGGCTCGTCGAGCGTATCGAGCGTGACCGATCGCTCCGCGGCCGGCTGTCGTTGGATTGAACGTCGGATTGAAGATGCGTCGCGACTTCGTCGATTTCTACCTACCCGGATCCGCTCGACGCGCGGTCTCTGTGGGTGTCGCCGCAAGCGCGAGGCCACGAGAAGCCGAGCGACGCGGTCCGGTCCCGATACGAATCCGAAAGAGGAGACTTTCATGACACTCGACCTGCAACGACTCAGAGGAATCTCGTGCGTCCTCGTCTGTGTTCTCGGCTGGGCGAGCCTCGCGTTCCCGGCAGCCGCACAAGACGGCCCGACGGAGATCCGAGCGTTCGACCTGCGTTCGATCATCGCGTCGCACAGCTCGGAACCGACGTTGCCGCTCGGCGTCTTCGCGATGCATGCGCCCGGGTTCTATCCGAGCCTCGGCGGGAGCTGGCGCGACGGGACGTCCTACGATCTCGGACACGACGACGACGACTCGTGGATCGGCGTCGACACGATCGTCGAAATCGTCGAGCGCTCGCTCGATCGTGCCGCCGAGTTGGACGACGTCGCGATGTACGTGCAGGACGCGACGATGATCGTCCGCGCGGATCGCACGCAACTCGAAGTCGTCCGCGAGACGCTCGAGATGCTCGAGCGATTCGCCATGCAGCGTGTGACCGTGCGCGCCGTGGTTCTCGAAGGAGACGGCGGAGCCACGCTCGAGACCGGAGTGCTCGATCGAGCCACGTGCGAGAGCCTCGTCGCGGGACGCGGTGGCGCTCGGGTGCTCGGCATGTACGAAGGCGACGCCGGGCCATTCGACACGCTCGTGCTCGGTGAGTCGCGCGAACACGTGTACGTCGGTGACTACGAGGTGGAGGTCGCGCAAGACTCGGCGATCGCCTATCCGCGGATGAGCGTCATGCGAACGGGTCGACAGATCACCGTGCGAGCGGACCGGCTGCAGCGCGATCGCATCGGTCTCATGATCGGCATCGAGCGCGTCGATCCCGTGTTGCCGTTCCGACGCGTCGTGACGCGCGCCGAGCGCGTCGGCGAGCTCGAACTCCCCGAGCTGTTCGCGCACCGCGCCGGTATGAGCGTCACGGTCCCGAACGGCGGTGGGGTGCTCACCGAGCTCGGCACGGACGGCGCGTACGTGCTCGTGACCGCGAAGATCGAGTCGAGTGCCGTCGCCACGTCGAGCCTCGCATGGTTCCCGCTCGGCTTTCTCTCGGGGATCGTCGCGGACTTCTCATTCCGTACGAAGTCGCCGAGCGAGAGTGCGTATCGCGTCGGGGGCGCTTGGGTCTCCGATTCGTTGCTCGAAGAAGGAGATCATGGATCTTCGCGTTTCCTCTCGGCGGATGCGATCGTCGATCTGCTCGTCGAGAACGTCACGCGCGGTGTCGACGACGCGACCGAAGAGGTCTCGCTGTACGCCGACGAACACCTTCTCGTCGCCGCGACGCCGGAGCGCCACGCGCAGGTGTCGAGCTTCCTTTCGGGACTCGAGGCGCTTCGTGATCGCAACGTAGCGATGCGGTTCGAGCTCTTCGAGGCGACGGGCGAGGCCGTCGACGCCTTGCATCGACGCCGCGCGGCCGGGGGATCGTCCGATTCGGGATGGATGCTCGGCAGCGACGCGGCGCGTGAGCTGCGCCGTGCACTCGGTGAACCGCTGGGCCGCGCCTCGTTGACGACGCTCCACGGCACGGGGGCCGCCGTCTTCGCGGGCGAAGAGCGAGCGGTCCTGCGGGACTACGACGTCGAGATCGCCCAGGAATCAGCGATTGCCGATCCGAACGTGGATCACCACTACGACGGGCTCGTCCTCAACGTGAAGCCCATCGTGCATCAGTCGGGAGATCGCATGACGGTGCGCCTCGACGGCGAGATCGCGAGGCTTCATCTGCGGGGTTCGGCCGAGTCGTTCGGGGCCGCCGGCATCGGCGGGATCGACCTCCCCGAGAAGGCCAGCATCCCGATCTCGGGGGCACTCGTGCTGCAGTCGGGGCAGACGCGGGCGCTCCTGCTCCAGGCCGACGACGACACCGCCTACGTGTTGCTCGTGCGCGGCGATCTCGGCACGCGCCGATAAGCTCCGAAGCCTCGGTTCGAAGGACGACGACGACCGGTTCGCCGCGCAGGCGGGCCGGTCGTCTTTTGCTAGCCTGGCAGCTCGTTCGGGACGGTCGCGCGACGTGACCGTCGACGATCGATGGGAACGGACTGCCGATGGCTGCACGACCTCACGACACGCCCGCGACCGACGACGCGATCCTGCGCCGCGCGATCGAGATCGCACGACGCGGGCGCGGCCGTGTGGAGCCGAACCCGATGGTCGGTGCCGTCGTGGTCGCGGACGGTCGCGTCATCGCCGAGTCGCCGCATCGCGATTACGGCGGGCCGCACGCGGAAGCGGCCGCGCTTCGCAAGGCGGGTGCGCTCGCGCGCGGCGCGACGCTGTACGTTACGCTCGAACCCTGCTCGACCTACGGCAAGACGCCCCCGTGTACGCGCGCGGTTCTCGATTCGGGCGTCGCGCGCGTGGTGGTCGGCACGCGCGATCCCGATCCTCGCCACCGCGGGCGCGGCATCCGATTGCTCGAGGACGCCGGCATTCGCGTCGAGACGGGTGTGCTCGATCGACCTTCCCGCGCGTTGTTGACGCCGTTTTGCGCCTACCTCGACGGCAGCCTTCCGTTCGTGACCGCGAAGTGGGCGATGACGCTCGACGGTCAGGTCGCGACGCGATCGCGCGCCTCGAAGTGGATCACGTCCGAAGCCTCGCGACGCGAAGCGCACAAGGAGCGCGCGCGATCCGACGCCATCGTCATCGGCAGCGGGACCGCGATCGCGGACGATCCGACGCTGACCACACGCCTGGCTCGCGGACGAAGCCCGGCGCGCGTGGTGTTGGACTCGAAGCTGCGGATGCCGCTCGACGCGCGCCTCGTGCGAACCGTCGACGACGCACCGCTGTGGATCGTGACGACCTCCGCGGCTCCCGAACGTCGCATCGCCGAGTTCGAGCGTGCGGGCTGCCGCGTCTTGCGCGTGTCCGCGCGTCGCGGTCGCGTCTCGCTGCGCATGGCCCTCAAACGGCTGCGCGCCGAAGGACTGCATCGGGTGCTCCTCGAAGGCGGCCCGACGTTGATCGGTGATGCGATGCAACAAGGGCTCGTGCATCGGGTGTTCGCGTTCGTCGCGGGAAGGATCTTCGGTGGCGACGATGGCCTCGGACCCGTCGCCGGAACGGGAGTCTCGCGGCCCGACCGCGCGCTCGAGCTCGTCGACGTCCGGCGCCGTGCGCTCGGCGATCGCGACTTCTCGATCGAGGGGATCGTCACTCCCGAAAGCGGATTCGCATGAGGCCGCGCGAACGCAGGGTTCGGACGTGGATCGCGGTTCGGCCGCAGGCAGGCGGCGCGCGACGAACGATGCCGCTCGCCGGCGCCGTCCTCGTCGTCGGACTCGTCGCGATCACGGTCGTCACCGCGTGCCGTTCGACGTTTCCGATCCGGGCGCATCGCATCGATCCCGCGGCTCGCGCGCGATTCGATGCGGCCGAGGAGCACCGCCGCAGCGGACGCTTCGACGAGGCGTACGAAGAGTATCGCGCTGCGGTCGCGATCGATCCGCGGTTGACCGCGGCCCACCGGCACGTCCAGAACGAGATGACGGCGCGCTGCCGTCGAGCCGAGGCCGTCGAAGAGTATCGTCGTCTGCGGCGCGAGTTCCCGGATCGCGCCGAGCTCGCGTATCTCGTCGGGCGACTCGAGGATCATCCGAGCCGGCAGCGCGAGGCGTTTCGTGAGGCGTTGCGGCTCGATCCGCGCTGCGTCTGGGCGCACTACGGGCTCGGCTACACGTACCAACGGGATCGTGAGGCTCTCGAGGCGATCGCTTCCTATCGTCGGGCGCTCGCCCTCGACCCGGGCATGGTGGAAGCGATGCTCCGACTCGCGGAGGTCTTCGAGTCGAGCGGCGATCTCGGGCAGGCGATCGAGTACTATCGCCGCGCGATCGACCTGCGGCCCGACGAGATCGAGGCGCGAGCCGGACTCGCGATTGCCGCATCGGCCGGCGATCGTCACCGCGTGGCGCTCCGCACCGCGATGGAGGCGGCCCGCGTCGCTCCGTGGAGCGGCGTCCCGTTCGCGCTCGTCGATCGATTGCTCCCGGCGGGCGTGAGTCTCGCCGATCTCGATCGGGTCGCCGCCGAACTCGATCGTCTCGCATCGGGACACGTCGACACGCGCTCGACGCGATTGTCGTGGCGATGGTCGCTCACGCGTGGGCGAGTGGCCGTCCTGCAAGGCGACTGGCTGCACGCGCGGGAGTTGTTCGAGTCGGCGCTGTCGCTCGGGGGCGATCCGCTCGAGATCGCGGACGACTTGCGCCGCGTCGCGATCCGCATGCACGACGGTCCGCGGGCGCTCGATGCGTGGCGCATGCGCTATCCGGACGAACTCGTGCTCGATCCCGCGAACGTCTGGCGCGACCGTTACGAGAGTCTGATCGCGGTGCTGTCCGCGCCGAACGATCCGCAACGATCCGACGTGCTCGAGCGGGCACGCGTGTTCGCGCGCGTCGGCTGGCTCGATGCCGCCGAGCAGCATTACCGGCTCCATCGTCTCGACGATCCCGACGACGAGTCCGCCACGCGCGAGCTTCGCGAGCTCGAAGCGCACCGCGCGTTCGTGACGTGGATCGACGAACGGATGGAGCGGATCTACCGCGATCATCTCGAGGGGGCAGAGACGCCTTCGCTCGAGCGCTTCGTGAACGAGTTGATCGACGAGGCCCGCGAACGCCTCGGCATCGATCTCGCCCACGGCGTGCGCTTCACCGAATTCCCGTGGATGGGCGTGCTCATGCAGCCCGGCTTCCGGAATCCTTCGGCGCTCGTCGAGCACTTCGCCAAGTACGGGCAATCGGTCGTCATCGGTCAACAGCTTGGCGGCCCGCCCGAGCTCCTGCTCGCGACTCCGCTACAGATCGCGGTCGATCAACCGCTCGGCGATGCCGTAGCCCGGCGCGATGCCTCTTACGTGCGCGTCGTCACGCGCGCGACGACGGTCGGCAGCTTTCGCGAGTTCGCCGGAGCGCGAATCGGCGGCGTGGCACTCGGGGAGTGGATGGTCCTCGATTTCGACGTCCTCATCGGGTGGCAACGCAGCGTCCGTGCGCGAGTCGCATCCTACGTCGCCGATCCCCGCGAGCTGTTCGATCGGCCGATCGAGCCTCGGCTCGACGGCGTCGGCGACTCCTGGGTGGGCGACCTTGGATGCGTCGATCGGGAACTGGATCTGCGCGCGTATCTCGCACGAGCCGAAGCGGACGGACTCGCGACGGCCACGGCCGAGGAACGGCGCGCGATGTTCGCCGACGACTGGCGCATGCAGCTCGCGCTCGTCGACGCCCACGAGCGTGGGCATCTCTACGATTTCCATCGCTTCCTGCCGCTCACGCGCAATTGGTTCCTCGCGCTGTCGACGTTCGTGGATCTCGGATTCTCCCGCCGGCGCGTCGAAGAGTATCTCGAAGAGAATGCGCAGCTCGTGGCGATCGCCGAGTCTCCGTGGCCGCGCGCCGCGCTCGCGCAGACCCTCACGTCGTCGCGAGACGCCGATCGGTCCCCGCCACACTCACGCGGTTACCATCGCGTCACGCGCGAGTTACTCGCATACCTGAGATCGCATCGAGAGGACTACCCGCAACTCGATTTCGACCGCTCACTCGTGCAGCAGCTCGACGCGCTCGACGGCGACGAGATCCGAACGGTCGCGAGGCGATTGGCGACTCGCCGCGGCGTGCTGCGCTGATCGCTCGGCGACGGTTCGTCGCGTAGAGTCCCGAGCACGACCTCGTCAGAACGCGGCGACGATGTGTTCGACGATCGGCTCGGTTCCACCTGGTGGTGCGACCACCGACACGACGTCGAATCGCAGCGAATCGTAGCGCCGGTCGCCGTGCTCGCGATCGGCGAGGAAGGCGGCCGCCGCGCGCCGCAGCTTGCCGCGTTTTCGGAAGTCGACGGCCTCGACGGGCTTTCCGTAGCCGATACCGGCACGCGCCTTCACCTCGACGAAGACGAGGCAATCGTTCCGCGCCGCGACGAGGTCGATCTCGCCTTCGCGCGTGCGGTAGTTCCGCGTGACGATCGTGTAGTCGCGGTCGATCAAGAACCTCTCGGCGAGCCGCTCGGCCCAGGGACCGAGCCTCGTCGACGGCGCGGATTCTTCTTCGCCCATGGTTTTCCCGTCGTGTTCCGTGTCTGCAGGCGGGAGCCGAACGATGCGCTCCCATGTGGATGGAGACGGAACTCGACGGGCAGGGTTACACGACGGATGCGAAGAATGTGCGAGGTTTCGCTCGGTGCGCGATGCCTCGCGTGAGGTGCTTCGGCCGGGTCAGCGGGGGGCGCCGGCCGTTGCGGGAGCGGTCAGCTCGGAGCCGTCGCCCGTGACGACGTGGGAGATGGCGTGGCGCGCGACGCGGATGCGCACGTTCTTCTCTTCGTCGATCCGCAGCGTGAGCTCGTTGTCCTTGACGGCCGTGACGACGCCGTAGATCCCGCCGGTCGTGAGAACCTTGTCGTTCTTCTGGACCGCGGCGAGCATTGCGAGACGCTCGCGCTCCTGCTTGCGGCTCGGACGGATCACGAGCAGGTACATGATCAGGAACAGACCCACGAGCATCGGCAGCATCTGGAAGAATCCGCCGGCGGGAGGGGGTTCCTGGGCGAGCATCCACAGGGGCGAGATCGACATCGTTGCGCTTCTCCTGGTCGGAAGTGGGGAGGCGCTGAGTGTAGCAACGGCATTCGCGCGTCGCAACGCGAGCGGGCTCGTTTCGCGGCGGGCGGTCGACCCGGCGCGAACGGCATGGTATCACCGAACCTGCGGCGATCGCGACCGGCGCGGCCGCTGCTCGTCGATCGATGATCGTTCCCGTTTTCGCGAGGCAGGACCGTGCGTATCGCCGTGGCCATGAGCGGTGGAGTCGACAGCTCCGTCGTGGCGTGCTTGCTCAAGGAGCAAGGCCACGATCTCGTCGGCTTCTTCATGCGCAACGGCGTGAAGGCCGAGTCCCAGGGCGCGAAGAAGTCGTGCTGCAGCGCGTCGGACGCGCGCGACGCGTCGATCGTCGCCGACCAGCTCGGCATCCCGTTCTACAGTCTCAACATCGCCGACGGTTTTTCGAAGCTCCTCGACTATTTCGCCGACGAGTACATGGCCGGCCGCACGCCGAGCCCCTGCGTGCATTGCAACGGGTGGCTCAAGTTCGGGGCGCTCGTGCAGAGCGCACGCGAGTGTGGTGCGGAGGCTGTCGCGACGGGGCACTATGCGCGCGTCGATCGCGTCGACGCACCGGGCGCGGCGCCTCGCTATCGCCTGCACCGTGCGCTCGATCGCGACAAGGATCAGTCGTACTTCCTCTTCAGTCTCACGCAGGAACAGCTCGCGTGGACGCGCTTCCCGCTCGGCGAAATGACCAAGGATCAAGTCCGCGAGGTGGCGCGGCGCGCCGATCTCGTCGTGCAGGACAAGCCCGAGAGTCAAGAGATCTGCTTCGCGCCGGCCGGGAACTACGGCGCTGTCGTCGAACGCGTTTCGGGCGTCGCCGCGACGCCGGGACCGATCGTCGACGAAGAGGGGCGGCAGCTCGGGACGCACCGAGGCACGATCCACTACACGATCGGTCAACGGCGCGGCCTCGGGGTGGCGCTCGGCGAGCCGCATTACGTCGTCGCGATTTCACCCGAATCGAACACCGTGGTCCTCGGGAAGGACGACGCGCTGCGTGAGAGCGACGCCGAGGTGCGCGATGTGAACTGGATTGCCGCCGAGCCGCGAGAGGGCGAGGCCGTGCGCGCCGACGTGCGGATCCGGTATCGTCATGCGCCGAGTCCCGCGACACTCGTACGGCGCGGCGGAAGCGTCGCGATCCGCTTCGACGAACCGCAGCGTGCGATCACACCGGGACAGGCGGCCGTGTTCTCGCGGGGCGACGAGATCCTGGGCGGCGGGTGGCTCGAAGGGACGATCGGGGCGTCGGAGGGACCGTCAATGAACGATGCATCCGGCACGACGTTCGAGAAGGACGAACGGGCGGGCCACCGAGACAGCGGCGCCGCGGATCCGTTCAGAGATCTTCCTTCAGGTTCTTTCCCGGTCTGAAGCGGACGGTTCGCGTCTCGGGGATCTGCATCGATTCGCCGGTGGCGGGGTTGCGTCCCTCGCGGGCTTCACGCGTCGTGACCGTGAACGACCCGAAGCCGTGGATCTGGACCGTGCCGCCGTCCTTGAGTCCGGTTTGGATGGCGGCGAGGACGGCGTTGATGGCGGCTTCGGCTTGCGCGCGCGAAGTTTCGCGACCGAGTTCATCGTGGACGGCGGTAATGAGCTCTTCTTTGATCATGGCGGGATCATCGACCGGCGATCGAGAAGTCGGATGTCGAGGCGTGATCGGACGGTGCCGGCCGAGGGCACGAGACGCGGATCGCCGACGCGTCGAGGGCCTTCGAAGCCGGCGCCGATCGTAGCATGGTGGCGAGAACGAAATCAATGGCGCGAGGTTCCACGCGACGCTTGGTGATTCCGCTGATGCGCGTCGGCGTCTTGGTGCTGCTCGGGGTCGCGTGGCTCGGGATCTTCGATGCGAGCGATCTCGGCGAGGGGCGACGTGTCGTGCTCGTCGACAGGTCGGCGAGCGTCGATGTCGAGACGGTGCGCCGGCGAATGCGCGAGGCGAACGCCGAACCGTGGCGCTCGCTCCGCGAGGACTCGAAGCGCACGAGCGTCGTCGAGTTCGCGGGATCGGCGTCCGCGCCTCGATCGATCGGGGATTGGGCGGATGCGGGTTCGGCCGGTTCGGATGTCCTCGGCGAGGGCACCGACATCGCTCGCGCGCTCGCGGCCGGCGCCGCGGCGTTCCGTGGCGGGGACCGTGACGGAGTCGGGCGCGGTCCGATGATCCTCGTCACCGACGGACGACAGACGGCGGGACGTGCCGCGGACGCCGCCGCGAGCCTCGCGGCGCGCGGCATCCGCATCGACGTGCTCGCGGCTCCGATGCCGAGCGACGAGTCGTGGATCGCCCGGTTCGACGCGCCGCTGCGTGCGGCGAACGGCGACATCGTTCCGATTCGTGTGCAGGTCGCGTCGACGCGCACCGTCGCGACGCTCGGGCGCGTGGTCGTGTCGCGCGAGGGCGTGGAAGTGGCGCGCGCCGACGTGCGCGTTCCCGCGGCGCCGGCCGGTCGCCCCGCGAGCACGAGTGTCGCCATCGAGAATCGACTCGCGGTCGATGGGACCACCGAGTCGCGGCGCAGCGTCACCTACGAGGTCGTGTGGGAGAGGTTCGATACCGACGGCACTCCCGTGCGGTCGCCCGGTGACGATCCGCGCAACGACCGCGCCGCGAGACGCGTCACGCTCGCGGGACCGGCCGTGGTGCTGCAGATCGTCCCGCGCGAGACGTCGTCCGATCCGCCTGCGCTGCTCGATGAGCCGTCGAGGTCGCGCTACGTGCTGCGGACGACGAGCGCACCGCTTCCTGCGGCTGCGCTCGAAGACGTCGCGGTCGTCGTCGTCGACGACGTTCCGGCCGGGCGCGACGGACTCGACGACGATTCGCAACGACGGATCGTCGACGCGGTGCGCGATCGTGGCATCGGGTTACTGACGCGCGGCGCGCGTTCGCTCTACGGACCGGGCGGCTACCGCGGCGCTCCGCTCGAGCGTGCGTTCGCGGTCGAGTGTCGGCCCGAAGATCGATCGCGTCGCGAGGTCGTGCTGCTCGTCGATCGCTCGGGTAGCATGGACGAAGGGCGCAAGCTCGAGCTCGCGAAGGACGCGGTCGACGGCGTGCTCGAAGAACTCGACGCCGAGGATCGCGTTGCGGTGATCGCGTTTGCGGAGACGGCGAACGCAGTCGTTGCCCCCGGCAATCCCGCGGATGTCCTCGCTCGATTGCGCGAACGCTGGGCCGGCGTCACGCCGCGCGGCGAAACGAAGCTCGCCGACGCGCTGACCGTCGCGCTCGATGCGTTCGAAGCCGAAGGGGCCGAGCGCGACCTGTTCGTGATTACCGATGGCAAGGCCGCGAACGATCTGCGGTCGATCGGTCGCCGGCTCGCGAGCGAACGCGTTCGGGTCGCCGTTTTCGTGACGGGCGACGAGGCCGACACCGACGTCGCGCGCTTGCGATCGATGCTCGCCGAGGGCGTGGAGGGGCGCATCACGCGCGTCGTCGATCCGCGATTCCTCGAGTCTTGGCTCCGCGAAGCCGTCGCGCAGGGCGACTACGCGGATCGCCCGTCGAACGCGGTGGCGCGTGGAACGGGGGCGGTCGCTCGAGCGGCGGTCGCGGCGAACGGAGCGGGGATCGAAGGCTGGGCGCGCACGACGCCGCGCGACGGATCCGAAGTCGCCTTGGGGCTCGTCGACAGTGCCGACGCGCTGTTGGTCGCGCATCGCTTCGGGGCCGGGAAGACCGCGGCATTCATGGCGGCCCCGAGCACGTCGAACGCGCCTCTTGCGGGCGCCGAACTCTGGACGCGAATCGTCGATGCCGTAGCGCCGGCGCGCGACGCCGACCCGCCGATCCGCGACGTCCGTCGGGACGACGATCGAACCGTCGTCTCGCTTCGCTTCACGCGAGACCTCCCGCCGAGCGAGGCCGAGCGTCTCGTGGTGCGGTGGGGAGACCTCGAGGCGATTCCGCGCTGGCGTTCGTTGCGGTTCGCCGAGGCCGTATTCCAAAGCTCCGATCTGCCGCTCGATGCGCCCCTGACGCTGCTCGACGGCGGCCGCGTGCGAGACTCGATCGACGTACCGGCTTTCGATGCCACCGAGTTGCGCCGCTACGGCCCCGACGCCGAGGCGCTGGCCGCGATCGCGGTCGCCGGTGGCGGCGAGGTTCTTACGGCCGGCGCCATCCCGCCTTCTTCGCCCGCGACGTCCGGGCGGCCCTTCGACGGCGGCCCGTGGCTTCCGCTGGCGCTCGCGCTCCTCGTGCTCGAACGCGTCGTGACTCGCTCAAGTTCTCCCGGATCCCGAGCCGAAAACACCATCTGAGACGGTTGTCGCAAAGGGTGTGCGGCCCGTCCTGCCGAATCTCGTCGCGAAGGGCGCCCGAGGGGGTGCCTGCGCGAGTCGGATGCGGAAGAAGGGAAGGAAGGTCCTGCCATGAAGCGATGCCTCGCCGTCCTCAC
>JAUIME010000506.1 GCA_030433195.1 bacterium | reverse complement strand
CCCGCGCGCAGAGGTGATCTCGGTATTCGTCAGCCGGTCGCCTTCGCGACGGCCGATCTTTCGGAACTCGTTACTTCGACTTCACCCAATCGGTCTTGATCGAGCCGAGCAGTTTCGAGCTCGCCGTGAACTTCGCTTCGAGCTTCGCGTCGGCACCGGCCTTTCGCTTGTCGATCTCGAGATCCTTCGGGAACCAGACCGACTCGGGGTCGTTGACGCGGTCGTTGTACTCGATGAGGCGCATCGACTCTTTGCCGACCATCCCGCCGCCCTGGCGCTTGATCTGCACCTTCGGCAGGATCGTCTGGCCGTAGAAGCGGGTGTAGAGTTCGCCGCTCGCACCGTACAGTTCGAGGTCGCGTCCGCGGATGAAGTACGCTTCGGGCGCAGCCGTCACGCTGAACGCATACTCGAACGGCGCACCGAGCGAGAGCGTGTACGTCTCGCCCGCTTTCACGTCGAAGCTTCCCGACCGGCCCGCACGAATCTCGGCGAGCGTCTGGTTGCGTGACTTGCCGTCCTTGATCCAACCGAAGTAGAACTCGTACTTCCCGACCGGAACCTCGACGGGATCCCGAAGGTCGAGGCGCAAGACGGCGTTCTTGCCGTCGAGGTCGCGGATGAAGAGACAGTGCGGATCGACTTTGCCGTCCCACTCGACCTCGACGAGTCCGGTTTCGCCTTCGAAGGCGCGAATCTTCACTTCCTCGCCGGTCGGCTTCGGGATCCGCACCTCGACGAGCTTGCCGTTGATGCGCATGATCTTGCCGAAGAACGCCGGCTCCTCGCCCTGAACGTAGAGCGTATCCGCGCCGATGTCGCTGTAGTTCGCGTTGGAGTTGTCGTCGACGAGCATCAGCTTCTTGCCGTCCCACTCGCCTTCGAAGTGGCACGACCGGCGATACGCGATCGCCTTCGAGCCGGGGTTCGCGAACTCGGTATTCGCCTGGCTGAACCACGTCTCCGGGCCGATGTCGACCATCTCGACCGCGTAGTCGAAGGTACCGCCCGACTTGGCGGTGAGGCCCTCGAGCTCGACGAACGTCGGCCGCGAGCCGACCTTCAAGCGTTCGTCGCGCTGTACGCGCCCGTCGTCGTTGAAATCGAGCGTGATCTTGTTGTCTTCGAGCGCGAACGAGAACGGGTAGATCAGCGACGTCTGCGTCGCGGAACGGTTGAACGTCTCCGTGTAGTAGGCGCTGAATCGTCCGACGTTCTTCTCGAAGTTGTCGCCGAAGTTTCGCGGTTCGGTACCGACCACCACGGTACGGTTCCAGAGCAGGAACTCGTCGACCGTGTAGGGATGCACGCCTTCGCCGAGACCGCGCTTGTCGGCCCGGTAGTCCATCTCGACCGTCGTCCACTCGGCTTCGCCGGCCACTGGCTCGCCGGCATCGTCGGCGCGCCCGCGGTCGGCTTCTTCGGCGGCCTCGCGCGTCTTCTCGGCGACTGCGACCTGGTTGAGACGCTGATCGATGTCGTTCACCGACTTGTCGCTACCGAACGTGCTGAAGCACGCCTTGGCGAGTTTGAACGCGCGCGTCGATTCGTCGTAATCCTCGAGCCGAGCGTGCAGCACGCCCTTGCTGCGATAGGCGATCCCTTGCAGATAGTAGTCGCCGACGTCTTCGAACGCGGCGAGCGGCTCGTCGGCGAGCGCCACGGCCTCTTGGATCTGCTCGGGCGGTACGCCCTTTTTCTGCGAATCGACGCCGTAATACGCGATCATGAAGTCGACGTACTTGCCGTACGACTCGCTCCACTGTTCCTTCTTCATCAAGTTCAGCCGCGTGAGGAACTGCGTGTACTTCGTGTAGTCGCCGTTCTCGTTGAGGATGTAGAACGCGTTGCCGAGGTTCTGCATGATGTCTTGGCGCAGCTTCTCTTCCTCGATGTTGCCTTGGAGTCCGAGCGTCACGTAGTGGTCGGCGGCCTGGAAGAACGCGCGTTCGGCGTTCGTCTGGTCTTGCTCGACCATCTTGCGGATCTGCTGGAAGTTCCCCGCCTTGGTCGCGAGCATCAGTGTCTTCCAGAAACCGTCGAAGTCCTGTGCGGACGCCGAACCGGCCAAGAGCGCGCAGATCACGACAGGGATCGCGATCAGGGTTCGGATCAGATTCATGGTTGCGGATCTCCCTTTTCTTCAGACCGGCCCTTCGACTTCGGAACTGCGACTTCAGAATTGCAGCTCCGCTTCAGAACCGCCCTTCTCGAACGTTACGTAGGAATCGTCGCCAGCCCTCTTCGACCGACTCGGGACTCGAGCCGAGCCTGTAGTATATCAAGCCCGGATCGGGCTTTCCGCCGCCGCGCAGGTCGTCGAAGAAGCGCCCGAAGGCTCGCCGATAGGCCCCGTCGTCCCCCAGGAGTATGTACGCCACGAACGTATGCGCCGCGGCGTAGTAGATCGCGTTGTCCGGGCCGCTGAACTCGGTCGGTCCGGCTTTGACGAGCGCGTCGAGTCCGCCAAGACGGCCGCTGGCGAGCGCATCGAACGTGAGGTCGAAGAACGCGAGCTGGACCCCACCGGAGCCGAGCCCGTCGCCGCTCGCGAGCCGCGCCCCGTCTTCGCGCACCCCCGGGTTCCTTCGATTCCCGCCGAGCGGCGTGACCTCGAAATAAGTCGCGAGTCCTTCGTTGACCCAGATCGGATAGCGACCGATCCCCTTCGCGGTCGACAGATCGAAGACGAGGTGCGTCCCCTCGTGCAAGATGGTCGAGACGTCGGGCGCACCGAACGGCCCGATCGGGACGGCGATGAGCCGGCTGCGCGTGTCGTAGAAGCCCCCGAGGTTGTGGAACTCCTCGCGGAAGCGGCGCTTGTGGAACGACTCGAGCTGCGCGTTCGACGCGAAGATCTCGAGGATGATTGGCGCCTCGACACGCCGCAGCGAGAACAGATCGCCCCACTGCTCGACGAGTGTCTCGCAGAACGCGCCGAGCGCGCGCCCGGCATCACCCGCCACGGGCGGGTCGATCGACGCGTCGTAGTACACACGGACGTCGTCGACGTCGAGCCGCTCGAAGCTCTCGCCCACCCGGGCGAGCTCGGACCGCAGCTTGTTGTCGCGAAGCGCCGGCGAAAGAAAGTGCGCGGCGAGGATCAAGACGGCGAACGGACCGAGGACGATCGCGGCGAGGATCAGGTTCGTTCGTCGCGACAACGGCACGACCGCCTACCGCCCCTTCTTCGGGTAGTACTTCTTGCTGGCCTGTTCGAGGAACTTGCGCTCCTTGGGCGTCAAGCGCTCGCCCGACCCGAGTTTGTCGAGGAGCTGATCGACCCGCGCGCGCGCGTCTTTCTCGGTCTTGCGGCTGCGCTCGGCGTCACGATGCTCCATGTTCTGCACGAACCGCTGCACCCGGCCTTCGTAGCGGAAGTACAGGAAGCCGAACAACGCCCCCCCGAGGTGCGCGCTGTGCGCCGTACGCGACGGCGCGGCGATGAGTGTGAAGTAGAGTAGGTCCATCGCGATGAGGAACATCACGAGGTGCTTCGCCTTCACGGGGATCATCATCATCGCGAGAACGGTCGCCTCGGGGTAGAACGACGCGAACAGGACGAGCACCCCCATCACGGCGCCGGACGCCCCGACCGCGAGATCGATCCGCGCGCCGAGCACGGCCACGATCGCGAAGCACAACGCGGCGAATGCGGCGGCGAGCAGATAGAAGACGAGGAACCGCCGCGACCCGAGACGTTGTTCGACCGGCCGGCCGAAGAACCACAGCGCGAGCATGTTGAACAGGATGTGCCAGACACCGCTCGTATCGTGCATGAACGCCGAGGTGACGAACTGCCACACCCAGAGTTGCCCGATCGCGAGGTCGGTGTTGAGCGCGAAGTAGCGCCAGTAATCGAAGCTCGTGAAGCGTCCGAGGACGAGCTGTAGAAAGAAGATCCCCACGTTGACGAGGATCAGGTTACGGGTCACGACCGGCGCGCGCGATGCGCCCCAAGGGCCGAAGACGCTTCCGCCTCCGCCTCGATCGGATCCGCCGTAGTCGTCGTATGAAGAACTGCTCGAATAGGGGTCGTACGCGGCCATGAATCCCCTCGGGAATGCGCTTGGCGTGTCGATTCGCCGATCATTCTACACCCGCCTCGGAGCCCGAACAAGTTTGGCGCACCGCGACAGTTGCGTCGTTCGCGGTCCGCGCGAGCGGGCGTCGGCGGAGCTTTGGATCCGGGCTCTCGTCAGGTATCCTACCCGCGCCGGCACGAGCCGGTCCGCGCGCAGCGCAACCCCGGAGACGACTCAATGGAAACCGAGACCATGACGGCCCGATCCATAAAAGGTGCCCCTGTCGCCGCCCGAATCACCGAAGGTCTCCGACGCGAGATCGAACGGCTGCGCGAGCAGGGACGCG
>JAUIME010000505.1 GCA_030433195.1 bacterium | reverse complement strand
CTGTCGTATCTCGGGTGTCGCCGACCACTACGCGCAAGACGACGAGCACGCGCTCGAGATCACGCGCAACATCGTGCAGAACCTCAACCGCACGCCCAAGGCTTCGATGGATCGCGTGCCGGCTGCGGATCCCGTGTACGACCCGGAAGAAATCTACGGCATTCTCCCGACCGATCTGCGAAAGCCGTTCGACGTCAAGGAGATCATCGCGCGCATCGTCGACGGCAGCGAGTTCCACGCGTTCAAGGAACTCTACGGCAACACGCTCATCACGGGGTTCGCGCGCATTCACGGCTATCCCGTCGGAATCGTCGCGAACAACGGCGTGTTGTTCCGCGAGAGCGCGCAGAAGGGTGCGCACTTCGTGAGCCTTTGCGCGGTCCGCAAGATCCCGTTGCTTTTCTTGCAGAACATCACGGGCTTCATGGTCGGTAAGGAATACGAACACGGCGGCATCGCGCGCGACGGGGCGAAGATGGTGCACGCGGTCGCGACGGCGGACGTTCCGAAGTTCACGGTCATCATCGGCGGTTCGCACGGCGCCGGCAACTACGCGATGTGCGGACGCGGCTATCATCCGCGCTTCCTGTTCATGTGGCCGTCGTCGAAGATCTCGGTGATGGGCGGGGAAGAAGCCGCGAACGTGCTGCTCACCGTGAAGCTCATGCAGATCGAGAAGAAGGGCGGCACGATGTCGGCCGAGGAGCAAGAGGCGTTCAAGGCGCCGATCCTCGAGAAGTACCGCAAGGAAGGAAGCGCGTACTACAGCTCGGCGCGGCTGTGGGACGACGGCATCATCGCGCCCACCGACACGCGCGACGTGCTCGGTCTCTGCCTCGCGGCGACGCGCAATCAGGCGATTCCGGAGCACAAGTTCGGCGTGTTCCGCATGTGATCTCGGTGCCGACCGTTCAGAGGAGTCTTCGATGAGCACTGCTGCACTCGAAACGGTCCGCTGGGACCTCGAGGACGGAGTCGCACGGGTGACGTTCACGCGACCCGACGTGCACAATGCGTTCAACGCTCGCATGATCGACGAGCTGCACGGCGTGCTGCGCGAGATCGAGCAGCGCGACGACGTGCGCGTCGTCGTACTGACGGGCGAAGGCAAGTCGTTCTGTGCGGGCGCCGACCTCAACTGGATGCGGGCGATCGTCGACTTCGGCTTCGACGAGAACCTCGACGAGAGTCTGCGACTCTTCGACCTCATGCGCGGACTGTACGAGCACCGGCATCCGACGATCGCGCGTGTGAACGGTGCGACGATCGGCGGCGGCATGGGATTGCTCTCGGCGTGCGACATCGCGGTCGCCGCCGACACCGCGAAGTTCAGTTTGAGCGAGGTGAAGCTCGGGATCGTCCCTGCGTGCATTTCGCCGTTCGTGATCAAGAAAGCCGGGGAAGGGCGTTGCCGCGAGTTCTTCCTGACCGGCGATCGATTGACGGCCGACCGCGCGCTCGAGGCGGGGCTCGTCAACAAGGTCGTCCCGCTCGACGAGCTCGACGCGGCCGTCGACGAGTACGTCACCAAGCTCCGCACGAGCGGCCCGGGTGCCATTTCGATCTGCAAGCAACTCATCCGCGACGTGCCCGCAATGACGATGGACGAGGCGCGCGACTACACCGCTCGATGCATCGCGAACCTGCGCACGAGCGACGAAGGACAGGAGGGCATGGCCGCGTTCCTCGAGAAGCGCAAGCCCGCCTGGACCGCCGGAGACGAGCGATGATCCGCAAGGTGCTCGTGGCGAACCGAGGCGAGATCGCGGTGCGGATCTTGCGCGCGTGCCGAGAGATGGGCATCGCGACCGTGGCCGTGTATTCCGAACCCGACCGCGATTCGCTTCCCGTGCGGCTCGCCGACGAAGCGGTGTGCGTCGGGCCGGCGCCGGCGCTCGAGAGCTATTTGCGCATCGATGCGATTCTCGACGCCGCACGTTCGACGGGCGCCGATGCGATCCATCCGGGCTACGGTTTCCTGTCCGAGAACGCCGAGTTCGCGGAGCGGTGCGCCGAGGCCGGCATCCGATTCGTGGGGCCGAAGCCCGAGGTCATGCGTTCGATGGGGCTCAAGGTCGAGGCGCGCGACATCGCGCGGGCCGCGGGCGTTCCGCTCGTTCCCGGATCCGCCGGCGCCATCGCCGAGGCCGATGCGATCCGCGAGGAGGCGTTGCGTATCGGGCTGCCCGTGCTCATCAAGGCGTCGGCCGGGGGTGGCGGCAAGGGCATGCGCGTCGTTCGCGAAGAGAAGGATCTCGTCGGCGCGGCCGAGGCCGCTCGACGGGAAGCGCAGGCCGCGTTCGGAAACCCCGCGGTGTTCGTCGAGAAGTTCGTCGAGCGTCCGCGCCACGTCGAGATCCAGGTACTCGCCGACGAGCACGGCAATGCGGTGCATCTCGGGGAGCGCGAGTGCTCGATCCAACGACGACACCAGAAGATCCTCGAAGAGACACCGTCGCCGGTCGTGTCGCCCGAGATGCGCGAGCGCATGGGCACGGCCGCCCTCGATCTGGTGCACAAGGTCGGCTACACGAGCGCGGGCACGGTGGAGTTCCTGGTCGATGCCGACGGGAGCTTCTACTTCCTCGAGATGAACACGCGCATCCAGGTCGAACACCCGATCTCGGAGGCCGTGACGGGCGTCGATCTCGTGCAGTGGCAACTGCGCATCGCGAACGGCGAGAAGCTCACGCTTCGGCAAGAGGATCTCACACCGCGAGGCCACGCGATCGAGTGCCGCATCTACGCGGAAGATCCCGCCAACGGGTTCTTGCCGAGCCCGGGGCGCGTCGTGCACGCGTTCGAACCGAACGGTCCGGGGATCCGACACGACTCGGCGCTCTGGTCGGGGCTGCAGGTGACTCCCGATTACGATCCGATCCTCTCGAAGATCGTCGTGCACGCCGAAGATCGAGAGCGTGCGATCGCGAAGATGCGCGCAGTACTCGCCGAGACGGTCGTGTTCGGAGTCGAGACGCCGATTCGGTTCCTCTTCGACGTGCTCGCGCATCCGAGCTTCGTCTCCGGCGATACGACGACCGATTTCATCGATCGGCACATGAAGGATTGGACCCCCGGCGGAGCCGACGAGTTGCCCGACGCGGTCTGGATCGCGGCAGCGCTCGACCGTGTGTTGCGCGGTGGCGAGTCGGGCTCGGCGGCAGCGGGCGAGGGAGCGAGCGGCGAGCTTCCCGAGCCGTGGGAGACGATCGGCCGCTTCGAGATCGGAGGTCGCTGATGCCCGAGTTCGAGCTTTCCATTCGCGGAGTGACGCGCCGCGTGCGCGTCGAGGCCGGCGAAGGCGGTCGCTATCAGGTGACGCTCGACGATCGAACGTGCGAAGTCGAGGCGCGTCGCACCGGCATGCACGCGATCTCGATGCTCTTCGACGAACGCTCGGTCGACGCGCGGGTCGCGCGGGACGGTGATCGACGTTTCGTCGCGGTCGACGGCCACACGTGTACCGTGACCCTGCCCGAGCGGTCGGCGGGCGCGGCCGCGGGCGGCGGCGCCGTGGGGGACGGCCGTATCACGACTCCGATGCCCGGCAAAGTCGTTGCGGTGAAGGTTGCCGCGGGCGATTCCGTCGCGGAAGGGGACACGCTCGTCATCGTCGAGGCGATGAAGATGGAGCACGATCTGCGCGCCCCGTTCGACGGCAAGGTCGCGGCGGTGCACTGCCAAGAGGGGGCGGCCGTGCAGTTCGGCGACGTCGTCGCCGAGGTCGCTCCGACC
Source organism: bacterium (assembly GCA_030433195.1). GTDB lineage: Bacteria > Planctomycetota > JACOTG01 > JACOTG01 > JAUIME01 > JAUIME01. The sequence goes on along the minus strand of JAUIME010000505.1, from coordinate 661 downwards.
GAAGGCTGAACCCGTCGGCGGCCCCCGTCGAGCCGCTTCGATCTTTCGCCGCTCGGGCCGAGCTGGAGCGTCAGTCGATGTCGGCGGGCGCGAGCACGGCAGTCGCGACCGCATGGCACCGGTCCCGCAACGCTCGTTCGATCGCTCCTTGCCGAGTCGTGCTCTCGGCGGCGCTGCTCGCGGAGTCGATCGCCGCGACGAGATCGCGAAGTTCGTCGGCTCCGAGCTCGGTCGAGGTCATCGCGAACGTCACGGTGAGGTCGCCGCCGAAGTCCGGCATCGCGAGCCCGGGCTCCGTGACGGGCGGAAACACGAACTCCGATCCGGCATCGAACGGTCCGCGAACGCCTTCGTACGACGCGCCGCCTTCGCCGAGCCGAGGATAGATCGCGAAGGCCGCTCCGTCTGGCTGCGCCCCGATCACGACGAGGTGCCCCGACTCCGGTAGCGTGGCGCGAACGCGGAGCACCACGGTCGGTTCGTCGGCTGCGCGCAGCGTGATCCGTCGGGCTTCGAAGCGGGCCGCGTACGAGGGGCCTTCGCGGATCGTTTCGGGATCGTTCGAGAAGATCGCGAAGGCGAGCCAGAGAATCCCGGCGGCGGCCGCGATCCACGGCACGATTCGGAGGATCCGCGGGGAGCGTTCCGTGGGAGCCGACTC
>JAUIME010000504.1 GCA_030433195.1 bacterium | reverse complement strand
AAGTGGTCGTTCCCGCGGAGTTGCCCGCCGATCTGCCCGCGTTCCGGAGCCAGCAGCGGCGCTGGGCCAAAGGATCGATCCAGACGCTGCAGAAGCTCGGCGTCCGACTGTTGACGTCGAAGGTCTCGGCGTTCAAGAAGATTCAAGCGATGCTCCACCTGTCGCACTACTTCGTCCATCCACTCATGCTCTCGGTCGCATTGCTCGCCCCGCTCCTCCTGTTGGGCTGGCGAGGCGCTGCGGTGCCGATCGACGGCGCGCTCGCGGCAGTCTTGCTCGTGATCGGTACGCTCGGCCCGACGACGCTCTACGTCACGGCGCAGTCGACGATCGGCGGCACCGGGCGGCTGCGACGTCTCCTCGCACTGCCGGGTCTCGTCGTGATCGGAACCGGCATCTCGGTCTCGAATACGCGAGGCGTGGTCGAAGCGCTCCTACGCAAGGCGAGTCCGTTCGCTCGGACTCCGAAGCGCGCTTGCATGCCGAACCAGAGTCGACGCCGCGACCGCTATACCCTGCCTGCGGACCCCCTGCTCTTCGTGGAAGCCGCGCTGTCGCTGTACTGCGCGTTCGGATTCGTCGCGTACCTACGATCCGGCTCGTGGCTGCTCGGGCCGTTCCTCGGTTTGTACGCACTCGGGTACGGCTTCGTGAGCACGCTCGCCGTCGTCGAGCTCGTACGCCAGCGCCGTGGATTCGACGCTTCGAGTGCCGAAGACGCCGCGGCACGAGTCGAAGAAGCGCGCTCCGACTACGAGGCGATCGTCTCCCGATTCGGCTTCGCGTCTGAAGCGTCCGACGCCTCCGCACCGGCTCGCCCGAACGTCGGCAAGACGCGACCGACCCCGGTCAACGCAGAGACCGCGTAGCGGCGTTTCCATTTCGTATCGACCTGTCAATCCTCGGTCGCCGCTTCGACGCCGACTCGCGCGCAGGTAGCTCCGACCGAAACCGCGGAGCCTCGGTTCGACGAGCCGTTCGCCATGCCCGACGACGAGTCCATCGTACTCGCTCGCCTGACGCGTTTCGACGACGCGCTGCGGCAAGCCGACACGGCTCGTCAGATCCGCGCCGTCGAGTCGATCGCGACGACGATCCACCCTCTCGTGGCCGACGCACTCCTCGACCTCGCGTCGACCTCCGATCGACCCGAAGTCGTCGCGGCCACGTACCGTGCACTGTCGCACCAGAGCCGTTCGAAAGCTCGTGTCGTCACGCACGTTCGCGATGTGCTGCGACGCGCGGCCGACACCGAGGCCACATTCCTCGCCGAGCTCGCCAAGCTCGCCAAGCTCGCGACGAACGACGTTGCCGCGGCGACCCCACGAACGAGAATCCGCGACCGCGGACACGTCTTGACCAAAGCGCAGCGCTGTCTCGTGGCGCTCGAATCACCGGACCCCGAGCTCGCCCGGGCGCTGCGCGCCTTTCTCGCCGATCCCAGCGACGAACTCGTCGTCGCGACGCTCGACACGCTCGCCGCGTGGCACACGAGTCAAGCCCTCCCCGACGTGGTCGAGCTGTTCCAGGCCTACCCTTGCGGCGACCGATTCACCTCGTCGAACCCGCACGCCGCAATCACCGACGAGTGGAACGCCCTTCTCGGTCGTCGCGAGCGCCCCGAAGTCCACCACGGCATCCGACGCTTCTTGAAGACGCTGACGAACCGCACCTTCACGAGCCCCGTCGAACTCGAGGGCTACCTCCAGGACGCGAATCTCACGAATCGGTGACCTGCCGCCTCAGATCCCGACTTCGAGGATTACGGCATTCGTGACCCGAACGCCCTTCGAACTCGACGACGCGGGATCCTGAATGATGGCCTGAAACGTGAGGACCGTACCCGCCGGGAAGTTCGGAAACGCGAGGTGCGTCGTCGCGGGATCCGGATCCGCGATCGGTATGCCGAAGTACACGCTCTCGCCGACGAGACTACGCTTGCCGAGGTTGTTCGCGACGATGACGGGCTCGCCCACGCCCTTCGTGAAGAACGAGAAGCACGAGCTTCCGATGTCGAACGGAAGCACCACGTCGCTACGCACGGTCGGCGTCCCGAGGCTCCCGTGCAGAACGAAGCGGCCGTTCCCACCGAACAACGGCTTCAAGACTGAGACGGTCACGAAGTCCGTCTCGCTCGCCTCGACGGTCCGATCCGGTCCCCCCATCGATCCGTCAACGAAGAGAACATCGAGTTCGACGCCCTCGGGACTCTCGCTACCCGACATGCAATCCGCGCCGAAGAACATGTAGACCGAGCCCGGTTCGCTGTTCCGTCCTTGGGCCCCGACGAGTGCGAGGTCTCCGTCGAGCGCGATCGAGATGCCGAATAGGTCTTGGGCCATCGAGTCCGATGGCAAGATCTTCTGCGTTTCGCTCCACTGCGTTCCTTCGTACCGGAAAACCAAGACGGCGCCGCGGCCGTTCACCTCGACTGTCTGTCGAATGAGCATGCAATCGTCATCGATCGCGATCACGTTCCCGAAGAAGCCATTCGGCTGCCCCTCGTTCGCGACCACTCGCTGCTCTTGGACCCACTCGACTCCGTCGTATCCGAAAACGTAGGCCACTCCGCGGAAGTTCTCCACGGGCGCACCGACCACCAGGACATTCCCGTCGACCGCAACGCACTCGCCGAAGTGAGCATTGATACGCATCGGATCCGGGCGCAACTTCTGCTCGAACGTCCATTCGCCCCCGTCGTGTCGATAGACGTAGACCGACCCTCCCTCGTCGTTGCTCGCTCCGACGAACGCGCGATCCCCCTCGAGCGCCAACCCCGTACCGAACGAGTCTTCGTCTTCACCGTCGAAGGCAACGAGCTTCTGCTCGAGCACCCAGGAGGTGCCGTCGTGTCGATAGACGTAGACCGCCCCCTTTCCGCCGTCGGAATCCTCACGCGCCGTGATCAAGGCCACGCCCTCCTGCATGCAGAGCTGGATGCCAAAGAGATCGAACGGGATCGCGTCATCGGGAACGATCGTCTGCTCCGCCAGCCACACCCCGCCATCGACGCGGTACGCATGGACGGCGCCGGTATTGTCGTCGTCGCCCGGCGAGCTGCTCAGTGCGAATTCACCGTCCACTGCAACGCGATACCCGAACCCGTCACCCGACTCGCCGTTCGGATCCGTGAGTCTCTGCGCTTCGACCCAAGTCGTCCCGTCGAACCGAAACGCGTAGGCGGCGCCGGTGAATCCGCTGTCGTTCGGGGCCCCCACCCAGCTCCAGTCACCGCTGATGGCGGAATGTTCCCCGAAATCGTCGTCCCCACCGCCGGACGCGAGGAACTTGTCGATCTCCTGAAAGTCGGTGCCGTGAGCATGGGCAAGCATCGGCCAGAGGGTCGTGAGAATGACGGTCTGAATCCATGTACGTATCGAGAGCATCGCGGATCTCCTCGGGGGTCGAGCCCCTCGACAGGGTCGTGACGGGTTGCGGCCGGCACCCGCAGCGTCGGCGCCGGGCCCTTCTCGAGCAAGACGACATCCGCGATTCCACTCGGGCACGGTTTTCCGGCCACGCTCTCGAGAATCCGCCCGCCCGTGCCGCGAGGGCTTGCCCGGCTCCGCGGTTCCAGCTACCCTACGACGCGTCCCGATGCAGCTCCGGAAGCGCGCGCAAGTCTCCCCCTGGCGGACTCCTGCGGGGGAGCGGCTCGAGCACGCAGCGGCGGATCGAACACCGCCGCCGATCGAGCACGGGACCTGATCGAACCGGGGCCGACCGTGCCGAAGAAGCGGTGCCCGACGCGTCGAATCCGATTTCCCGAAACTCTCACTTCGACCGCCACCCTACGGCGTTGCGGTCCAAGAGGCGTCCCGAATCATGGCTGACCACCGACCGACTCCCACCCCGAAGACGAACGAGCGGGCCCCCGTCTGGGCCGCGCCGCTCGTCGCGATCGTCGCGCTCGCGCTCCGGTTGATCCACTTGGGCATCTGGCACGCGAACCCGATGTTCCGCAATCCCGAGCTCGACCCGAGGTACTACGACGAATGGGGACAGCGGATCGCGGGCGGCGACTGGTTCGGGTCGAACGTGTTCGAGATGAGTCCGCTCTACCCGTACTTCCTCGGGGTCGTGTACAGCGTGTTCGGACACGACTACGTCGTGCTGTGCATCTTGCAGTCGGTCATCGGCGCGGCGACCTGCTACTTCGTGTACCGCATCGCCCAGTCGCTGTTCGGAAACTCCGTCGCGCTCCTCGCGGGATTGACGGCCGCCGTCTACCCGGTCTTCATCTACTACGACGTCATGGTGATGAAGACGTCGCTCGGGATGTTCCTCGCGGTGCTCTCGATCTTCTTCTTGTTGCGCGAGAAGAGCCCGTGGGACGTCTTCTTCTCCGGGCTGTTCCTCGGCGGTGCCGTTCTCGTGCGTGACAACTACCTCGCGGTGGCCCC